>SHBV01000099.1 GCA_004211885.1 Verrucomicrobiaceae bacterium | reverse complement strand
GGTTTGATTTTGAGATTGTCTTGTTGCCACATCTAATGGAGTTTCCATAGCAGGAAATCCTTTGGGGCCACCGATTGCATTAATGTCAGCACCTTTATTTATGAGGAATAATGCGACTTCATTTTTTCCACCATAGGCAGCATGATGAAGAGGGGTTCCATCAAAAACTTGATCTTTTGAGCCAATATCAATCCCCATAGCCAAATTCTTCTTAACTGCTTCGATGTTACCCTTGAAGGCGGCTTCCCATATTGAAATTTCAGGAGTCTTATTGTCTGCCAGTGCTTCTGCAGTTAAATCATCAGTCCATTTAGCTATTGCTGTCCAGCTTGCCTTAACTTTTTCCTCAAGTTTTTCTCTCCCCTTAATTTGAATGCTCATCCCATCTTTATCACAAGTAATGGACATTTGCGCTGTTTTGTTTGATTGGGAAAATTCCATCTCCCAGTCAATCGTACGCTTTTTTAAATTAGGGATTCCAACCATTCTTGAAACAGTCCCATTATTAGAAATTCCTACTGAAAGTAATTTCTTCGCTTTTGAGCTATAGCTGTGAACTTCTGTGTGAACTTTATTTCCTTCTTCATCATAGGCATGGAAAACTACATATTTTCCATGAGCATGTTTAATTCTTGCCGTTGATTTTCGAATTATTTTTTTAGGTTCTTGAAAAGAACTTTCATGTACATCAATTGTGGTCTCTCTTTCCCATATGCCCACTCTTAGTTTTGCAGTTATCAGTTGAGGGATATCAACGATAGGTTGATGCGGTTGATTCGCAATTTCCAAGACCTCAATCACTGTTAATTTTTCTTCAGGTTCAGCCGTGGCCTTCGTTCCACTTCCCAAAAAGAACAGAACAAAAGGTAACAGTAATGACAAAATCATTCTCATCTCAAAACTCTAGCGCCTCATTAATTCCTAACCAATGACAAAATCATCGATAATTTTTGTGTATGCATTAATTTAATCGATCCCCGAATAACTGACCATGAATCAAGGGTCCTTGGCCATAGGTCAGGATGCGGAGTTCAACTGAGCTTGGAAAAAGATCCAAGATGTTATAAAAGTGAAGCATGAAAAAGCCGATTATTTTTAGCGTATTCTTTTTTATTATCACTGCGATACCCTCCTTTGGGCAGGCTGTTTAGCTTAAGGAAACTAGTGAGTAAACAGGATCTGAAAGATGAGAATCGACCGCCGAAATTTTCTTATTGGTTCTACTCTGCCGTTATTAATGAGCGCAGCAAGCAAACCGAAAATCAAAATAGCTCAAATTGGAACCGGTCATGCCCATGCTTCCGGCAAAATGCTAGCGGTCCGTAAGTATCCGGAAATTTTTAAAGTCGCCGGTATTGCTGAGCCTGACCCAAAAAGATCAAAAGCACTAAACGATCCTGCTTATTTAGGGCTTAAAACTCTTACGGAAGCTGCCATTTTAGCCGATGAATCCATACAGGTTGTTGTTGTCGAAACCGAAGTCAAAAAGCTGGTCCCAACTGCCCTGAAATGTATTAAGGCGGGAAAACACATTCATCTGGATAAACCGGCGGGAGAATATCTGGAATCAGTGAAAAAGCTTCACCAAGAAGCGGATAATAGAAAACTGACGGTTCAAATGGGTTATATGCTTCGATATAATCCTTCCTTCGAGTTTTTATTTCAGGCAGTAAAGGATGGATGGCTCGGCGAGATTACTGAAGTTATCGGAATGATGGGTAAAAAAGCCTCTGACGGATTAAGAAAGGAACTTTCACAGTACAAAGGCGGCGGCATGTTTGAGCTGGCCTGTCATTTAATTGACGCGACAGTTACTATTCTCGGAAAACCACTTAAAGTGGCCGCATATAATCACAGAACCGATCCGGATAAAGATACTTTTATTGATAACCAACTGGCTGTACTCGATTATAAAAAGGCTGTTGCGACTATCCGTTGCAATCATGCAGATCCAGCAGGTTTTAAAAGACGCATGTTTTCAGTCACTGGGACTCAGGGCACAATTCTGATTCAGCCCCTTGAGGGAGGAAAAGTACTTTTAACACTGGATCGGCCACAGGGAAAATATAAAAAAGGAACACAGGAAATTTCCCTGCCGAGATCTCCGGGTCGATATGATAAGGAATTTATCGATCTTGCAGCAATTATCAGAGGCGAAAAGAAACTGGCTTGGAATTCAAAGCACGATATCGATGTTCATGAGGCTGTGTTAAAGGCATCAGGAGTGATTGAGTGAAATTTCGTTGAGAGTGAATCGTCTATTGAAATCTCATAGACAACTGACCATGAATCATGGGTTATAGTTTCTCACTAATCAACTTTACTGGCCTACCCCCTGGTAACAGCTTCTTCATCTCTAACAACTTCTGACAAAAGTTACAGTATCAAACAATCCTTTCAATAAAACTATTATACCATTACTTTTTTCCAATCGGAACATCGAAGTAATTCTTCATCTCGTGACAGGACATGCCCCACTCGCCGAGAACATCCCAGGAGTCAAGATGTGTTTGCGTTGCGACTGATTCAAGACCACGGCCACCACGAGCCGCAGCCTCTGCATCGATCTGGCCACGGGCTATTTTGGCGTCGTATACTAGTTGCCACTGATACCAGATGGTATTTTTTGATGGGTACACGGTTTGAAATGCCGCGCCCCATTTGGTGTTAGGGTCGCCATACCAGCGTCCTTTAGAGCTAACGAAGCCAAAGTCTTTTGCCGTGGACATTCCAGTATAGCCGGGTCTGCCCGTGTAAGGAAAGGCCATCCTGCGATTTCGTATATCGAGCACACGATGTGCTGCGTGGATTCGTGCCTGCAGATACTGGTCAGCAGTGTACTTGGTCGGATACGAATAATACTTGAGCATCCCGTCACGGCCACCACGTTTGTGTTCAAGTAGTGCCCGTCGAATCTCTGATAACGAATTTCCGATCCCGGAATGACAGTGGACGTACATGTTGTATTCGCGTGGCGGGGACTGATGAGAGTGGGCCAGTTGAGCAAGATTAGCTACCGGCGGCCAAGTATGATCGACAAGATTACCGTACTTCTTCTTCTGTTCGACTGTCAGCGGGTTCCAGGCCATCATTCTGAAACTGAGAACACGACCCCAGTTCGAACCATCAGGCAACCAGGCATCGGGCCAACCTGGCCGGTATTCCATCAGGTAGTTTCCGGTCAGTGTATGATGTGATGGTGACCAGGCCTGAGCCATGGCCTTCCATTGTGCCAGTAATTTCGGATCAAGTTCCTTCTGACGGACCCGTTCATGCCAGGCGTAAGCACTGCGTAGGAGATCCATATGAGCCTCATCGTTATCCATTAGGTAAAGCCAAACCAGCAACGGCCCGATTCCTCGGGTCAATGCCCGAGGATAAGGCAATTCGATCTCGTACTGCCGTGCCCGGACCGGCCGGGCATGGTCGTTGTATTGCTCGCACCAGCCGACCACATGTCCTTCACCCATTCTGGCCCTGAAGATGAATTTGCCGATCTCGTGCAACTTGTCGATATACTTTTTGTCGTTGGTGAGGTGATAGGCCATGACCATGATCTGAAAAGGGTCATTAGTCGCTCCGTCGTTGAAGGATGTGCCATGATAGACGCCCGTGTTGCCGGATCTACCACCGCCAAACGCCCACTGATCACCCCAACCGCCACCTTGTCTCTTGATGGAAAGTAGCACATCAGCACAGCGGATAGCCGATTCAAAATACTTCTTGTCGCCGCTCAGTTTGTAAGCATAGAGCATGATCCAGAACGGGCGGGTCGTGTATCCATCCTGTATACGAATGAAGCGATCACTTTTACCGGGCCAAGGCCAGTGACCTCGAGGCCACTGCGATCCAAGAATCAGGTCAGCGCACTTCAGGCCCGCACCAAGATACTTTTTCTCACCAAATATCTCATAAGCCCGGAAAAACCCCACGGCTGCGTTTCTCAATCGCTGAACGTCTTCTCCGGTGTAGGATTGAATCGCGGTTACCGGTTCGATCTGATTGTTCAGCCAGGTAAGAATTTCGGCTTCGACCCGCTGAAGTAGTTTGGGATCGGCCCAGTTCTGATTTTCACGAACCTCTATCCTCGCTAGGAGCGTTTTCAGTTCCTTCTGTCTTTTCGTTCGCTCTGCATCCGTCAGTTCACCGTAATCAACGGTCTCGCCGCCGAAGAGTTGCGTTCGGTCCTGCCATGACAATCCTTCATCGGTCAGAGCATCGTACGATAGGTCCTTGTATTGTCCGGTATTCTTGTCGATGATAAGTGGCTCCTTGGTGCCTGCAGAGTGGGCCGTCGCGGCAATTAAAACAAAAAGCAAGGCAAAGACATTAGGTGATTTCATGTCAATAGCCTAACACCGCACGTAATTCTAACCAATTACAAAACCATCGATAATTTTTGTGTGGGCATTAATTTAATCGACCAACGAACAACTGACCATGAATCAGGAGTTATTTTCTGGCTTCTTCTTCGGAATCAACAGGCTCGCCTTTGCTGTTCAAGAACTTTTCAGAAATCTTTTCACCGTCCTTAAAGATTGCTTCCCATTTCTTCTGCTCGTTTTCATGCCAAGTCACTGCCAACCCATCAATTTTGCCGTCCTTGTAGTTTATCTCAAATTTCTTCTGACCGTTTTCATACCATTGAGTTTCTAGCCCGTCCTTCTGGTCGTTCTTGAACATGATCTCTTCCATTTTCTGACCGTTTTCGTGCCACATTACGGCCGAACCATCCTTCTTACCGTCCTTAAAGTTTTTTTCTAATTTCTTATTACCATTTTCATGCCACCCCTTAACGAGTCCATCCATCTTCCCGTTTTTAAAGTTCACTTGATTCTTCATTTGCCCGTTTTTATACCAAAACGTTTTTAGTCCATTATCCTTATCGCTATTTTTACTATTAGGTTTTACTAAAATAAAAAGCACAGCCAAAACGAGCAATGAAGATATTATATTGAGTAGGTACTTTTTACTGTTTGTATAACTTTCCCACCTAAAGTTAATAAACCTACCAACGAAGACAGCTAATACCGGACCTAATAAAAACAAGAGGACCATGAAAACAATAAGACCAATATCTATTTCTAAAATTCCAATACCTAAAACCTGTGCAAAAAAAACACCAACCAGAACCGAAACCAAGGATAACAAAGCCCATGCCCCAAGACCTGATAACAGTCCAGAAAGTTTAGCTGCCCTTGTTGTCTTCTTATTTTCTTCACTCATAACTTAACAGGCACAAGGGATTCATGGCTTAAAACCCTAACACCGCACAACTAACCGACCAATTACAAAATCCACCGAAGATTATAACGGGACCCACGCAATCTATTTGGTGGGAGGGATGATGATTAGCCCATTCCAAACAGAACCCCTGTGATCTTAGGGGTTCGTAAGGTGTGGCTCGGGACAGAATCGAACTGTCGACACAAGGATTTTCAGTCCTCTGCTCTACCAACTGAGCTACCGAGCCTTACACCCGACAAGCAATCATTTGAATGATTACTATTGAGGGCCGTGAAAGTAATGTCTTTAAATTAAAGTGACAAGTGGGAATTGACTCTAAAATGCAGATTCATACAAATCAGCAAAATCACCTTCTCCGACTTTTCTAGGGTTAAATGTCCCTGTCCACTGGCTCGATGCATCTTTAGAAAGAGATGAGACATTAGATTTACCCACGTCATATCTTGATAATGTACTGGGAATATCGGCTATAGCCAATAGTTCGCTAACCCTGCGGGAAAGGTCCTCAGAATACAAATCATCATATATTTTTTTAGTATCAGGATCATCCGAATTATATTTAATCACATGAGGAAGCATCAGCCCGACCGCTGCCCCATGAATGATGCCGAACTGAGCCGTTAACGGATTAGCAGCTGCATGAGCCGCTCCCAGCATACTCGATTCAATTGCCGTGCCCGCGTAAGCAGCTCCAAGAAGCATTTTTGATCTGGCCTCAATATTTTTAGGATCTTTTAAAACTGTCTCAAAAGATTCATTCAAAAGGTCAAATGACAGCTTTGAATACTGATAACTAATATCTGATCTTTTCGTTGTAACGGAAGTTTCAATAGCATGTGAAAGCGCATCAATACCTGTATGAGAAGTCACATTAGCGGGCTGTGTCAGCGTAAGTTCTGGATCAAGTATTGCGATTCTTGCAGCCGCTTTCTTATCACCACAGGCCATCTTAACATGAGTCTCTGAGTCCGCTATTATCGCATAACTTTGACACTCGCTACCGGTCCCCGCTGTTGTCGGAATCGCAATGAGTGGAAGCATGTCATCAGTGGCCTTACCACTGCCCCAGTAATCTTTCATGTGCCCACCATTAGTTAGAATAAAATTACATCCCTTAGCAGTGTCTAGGCTAGAACCTCCACCCAGCCCGATGATAAGATCAATACCTTCTCCTTTGACCCCATCAACGCATGACGCCACATCGTCAGTGGTAGGGTTCTCTCTAACATCCAAATAAGGCATCACTTCGATTCCACCCTTAGTGAGAATCATCATGACCCATTCCATGTGCCCAGCCTCAGCAATTCCAGGGTCTGTGACAAGGAGGACTTTAGTTCCCCCGAGCGATTTTACATGATCAGCCAAACGCGAAACTGAACCAGGGCCAAAGTCGACTTTAGTTTCAGTCAGCGCACCAAAATCTATAATCTCATCTGATTGGCAGTACTCCGAACAAATATCAACTGCCTTAATTTCACTACTCATGCAACTTGAATGGATCGTCTTCGATATAAGAATTCAAATAGATTACCTTCATGGGGCTGATCCCACTCGATATGATTAGTGGGCATGGCACCAACATTTAACCGTTCAATATGGTCAGCAAAAATCAAATCATCGAGCCAACTGTTATCTTTTGTTATAGCCGCAACGGCCAATGACTTGCCTATAGAGCTTAGCATCTCGTCCTGAGGCATTTCAATGACACTTGCGTATGGAAAAAGAAACTCAGTATTTCCGATAGGATGGTCAATCGAATCACATCTGACTATCGTCGGGAGCATGTAGTGCATGCCGTCTCTTTGAACATAACGTTCACTACCGTCTCTTTTTTGTAGACTAACGTCCTTAGCCCCACCTTCCTCAAGACCATCCTCAATTGAACCATTTATCCACTCGGCCATTTTGGGATTAGCAAAACCTGATAAACTGGCCTTAGGATCATCCTGAGCGAGGGCATTCATTGGAACCAAAGCTTCAGCCAAAGCATCCGCAATTTCGTCTCCATACTTAGGAACAATTACACAGCTAGCATTAATGCATGACCTGCCAGAGTTAGCGGAAATACTTCTGACCATTAAATCGAGATGATCTTTCCAGTTCTCAATCTCATCATCACCAATGAGGATCTTCGATCTACCAGCACCATGAACTTCGACCCTCGAATCATTTTCATACTGCTTGACCGTGTCATCACCGCCAAAGAGCATTACCCTGTTGCAATTCCTGATAATGGCAGTCGAACCATCATGATGGGCGGGATAAAAACTGAATGCTTCGGCCGGTGCACCTGCTTTAATAAAGGACTGTATTACCCTCCATGGAGTCCATGGCTCTTCTCGACCAGGCTTTAAAACTACCGGAGTCTTCATTGCTATTGCAGGAATCCATAACGCATTTACGGCAGGACTATTAGATGGAAGAACTACTCCAAGGGAATTTGTCGTAGGAACAAACGAAACTGTCACTCCTGACTGACTACCATAGGCCACGTCAAGAACATCAGTGCTCATGCCTCTTGAAAGTCCCTTGAGAATCGTTGGGACCTGAGAAAAGACACCGTGAAGCCTCTCCATATTCATCCGAATGAGTGAATGTGGAAGGCCACTAGTAGCGGCTAGAGAATGAAGATATTCTTCCGGGCCCTGCATGATCCCCTCATCACCGACAGGCAATTCCTCGTTAAGGAATACATCACCAGCCTTAAGAGTGATATCAAGGAGATCTTGAGTGGAAAATTTCTGCAAGGCTCGCCGTCCATCCGACATATTCGATAAATCCCTCTTAATTAAACCGGAATTCGCCATAGTTATTCTGGCCACAGGATCGCCTCCCTGGACCGGACAGATGTCCTGAACATCTAGGCTACGATAAACTTGACCTTGGCGTAATAATGGGACAGTCGGCAACATTGGTACGATTTCTAGTAAACTCCTTCGACGACTTTCTTCTCCATTGCTCCAAATGGCCTCACATCACCGACCCCGTCCCAAGGGCACTTCTCGATAGGCTCCCTCCTAATAGCCTCATCACGCTCTAGGAAACGAGGCATGAAAAATTCTTTTGTTAATGTAGTTAACTCGACTCTACCAAATTCACCATACGGCATTGTAATGGCAGTGTCTTTGGGGTCAACGACACGCAGAACGGCACGTGGCTGCGGCGCATAATACGTCACACTATAAGTGTCATCTAATGGCCGACTAACAGCGAGACCCATGAGTGTATTACCATAAGTAGGAACTAAATGC
The DNA here is from genome assembly GCA_004211885.1 of Verrucomicrobiaceae bacterium. Taxonomy (GTDB): domain Bacteria; phylum Verrucomicrobiota; class Verrucomicrobiia; order Verrucomicrobiales; family DEV007; genus EC70. Next base: position 1,363 of record SHBV01000099.1, on the reverse strand, counting down.
GTCTTCCCTTCGAGGACTTCTTCGACCCAAAACCGTACTGCTTGAGGAGTCATCGTAGTTCCTCCACAAAAGACACCCTTAATACCAGCTCCAGGAACTGATATCCTCTCACCTATGGATTCTAGAAGCTTCGGAGTCGTGAACATGCATCCTATGTCACGGTGCTTGATTATTTCAACGGCCTGATCAATGACATGCTTCTGGTACCTTTCAACTTCATCAATCTGTTTGCGAATAATTAATTTCTTTACCCAGCGAGGATCAAGATCAACATGATAACAACTGCCACCCCGATGCTGAGCAAGGTGCTCAACCGCTAGTCTCAGTCTTCTCGGACCGGTCGGTCCGACCATGATCCAGTTCGCTCCTCTAGGGAAATGCTCATCAGAAAGTGTTTCAGAGAACATTTCGTAGTCGTGCTTATAATCGTCCCATCCAACTCTCTGCTTAGGCAATCCAGTCGTACCACCCGTTTCAAAAACATTGAAGGGCCTACCTCCCATTCCCTTGGGAACAAATCTTTCATTCTTTTCGTCTCTGAGCCATTCATCCTGAAAATGATCGAATTTGTGGATATCATCAAAGGATTGAACCTCTTCCCTTGGATCCCAGCCCACGTCATTTTTCCAATCGAGCCAAAAAGGACAACCAGTATCGTCTGAAAAATGCCAAGACAATATATCGCGGAGCTGCTTATCGAGCATCTCCTTAGCTTGTTCTGTATTCATAGTTATCTTATACGAGCTTTGTTAATCTTAGGATTAGATTTTATTCGCAAATCACTCAAGCTTGCAGTTTAAAACCTTGGAAAGAACTTATTCACGGTCGCCTCAGTAGGCTTAGCAGTGAAAAGGGAAACAATAATCATCGCAATCACCCCAGCACCAAAACTGAAGGCTACCGGCATCATACCATTTAAGACCGTATATTCACCGCCAAAACCTGACGCTGCAAAGAAGTATAGCCATACTGCAATGGCGCAAATAACCGACGCAAATGCCCCGGACTTAGTGGCTCCTTTCCAATAAAGTGCAGCAAATACCAAAGGCGTGAGACTTGCAAAGCCTGAAAAACTCCACACAGCCAAATCAAAGACATTCTTCTTAAAAAGAAGAATTGAAAACACATAAGTCAATATCACAATACCAACAACGAAAGCTCTAGCTATCAGTATAATTTGTTTGTCGTTAAAATGGTCCTTCCCATATTTATCTAACACGACGTCATTAGTAAACATTGTACCTAAGCAGAGGAACTGTGAATCAAGAGATGACATGATCGCTGCAAGAATTCCCGCAGTCACCAGACCAACAACGATAGGATCCTTCACTAGGATGCCAACCATCTTGGCAAGGACAGCGCC
>SHBV01000098.1 GCA_004211885.1 Verrucomicrobiaceae bacterium | reverse complement strand
TACCCAGAGAATGATGAGTCAAAGCCAACAATATTATAAGGACGGAATTCTTTTAATATTCGACGAGATTATTTTGGCTGAAAAGGTGAGTCCTCTTTATCGTGCGTACCTGCAGACCGAATTGGCAAAAGCGGTTCAGAGAAGGCCTCACGGATGGGGGTTGATTTTAGCGCCAACATTCCTTCGAGATTTGGAATTAATACAAACAAAAAAGCCTCCAATACTTGGCCGAAACGATTGGATGATTGATTCTCGATATGCTGAGGAGGAGAAAGCATTAAAAGACTTCTATGATTCAAAGAAAGGGAACAGTTATGTTCTTGAAGCTAAAGTTAATAGTGGATTAATTGAGAGTGTAATTGAGACTGGATTTGGTTATGCGGGATACGTTAATCATGATGGATCCTTAGTCTTACAAGATTCAGCTAAGATCGCCAAAGTTCTTTACGGTTCTCCTTCACCGGAAAAACATGCGATACCTCTTTACAGTAAAAATGAAGGAGCCGATGTCGATGTGCTGGCCGGAGGCAAATCAAAGGGCTGGAAATTAGAAGGAAGCGTTGTGCCGTTCACTCCTCTTTTATATTTTAAAGGCGATAGAAATGCTGGGATCAAAGCAGTTGCTAGTGAGCAAGGATTGTCAGAAGAACGGATCCGTTCTCTTGCAATATCATTTTTTAATGAATTGGAATGACCAGCTAACTTATATTTAATGGATTTTTCTCCTTATCAGAATTTAATTCAGAGATCCAAAGAGATTGCTCTTTATTCTTCGACTTCGGCCTTGCTTGGCTGGGATCAGGAAACAGGCATACCAAAAAAAGGCTTAAATTATCGGGCAGAACAGTGTGCTTTTTTTGGGGGAAAAGCCCATAGTTTGTTTACTGATCCTCAAGTTGGTAATTGGATATCGAGATGTGAGGATGAAGGGACCTTTACCGATTCTGGAGAACTGGCCAATTTGAGAGAATGGCGCTGGTCTCATGACCGGGCAGTGAAACTTTCTTCTGAATTCGTTGAAGAAGCAGAGAGGGTTCGGAGTCATGCAATGTCTGCATGGTCAGAATCGAGGAGAGAAAACGATTTCAAAATCTTTTCCCCTCATCTTGAGAAAATTATTAAGATTAATCAAAAGAAAGCAGAAAGTTATGGTTATTCAGAGCATCCTTATGATGCCCTCATTGAAGGTTATGAGAGAGGTTCGAAGACGAAAACGATTAGAGTATTATTTGATCGTTTAAAGCCAGCATTACGTGAAATAGGTGAGGCGGCTGCGCGCAAAAATACTTCATCACAGGCACTCAAAGGCGATTACCCGATTAATGCTCAAGAAAAATTTAATCAGGAAGTTGCTGAATCTTTTGGTTTTGATTTTAATGCTGGAAGAATTGATGCGGCGGTGCATCCGTTCTGCTCTGGAATTGCCCCTGGTGATACGCGGTTAACGACTCGTTATGACACTAAAGACTTTAGCAGTTCACTTTATGGAGTATTGCATGAGGTGGGGCATGGACTATATGAACAGGGATTGCCTTCAGAAAAATTTGCTACTCCTTCAGGGAATGCCGTTTCACTAGGTATTCATGAGTCCCAGTCCCGATTGTGGGAGAATCATGTGGGACGGGCCCCATCTTTTTGGAAATCCTGGTATCCTAAAGCGGCTCAAAATTTCCCTTCTTTGCAGGAAATTAATGAAGAAGAAATAATTGCTTCGACTCTCCGTTCAGAGCCTTCATTTATTAGGGTTGAGGCTGACGAAGCTACGTATGATTTGCATATCATACTGCGTTTTGAAATTGAAAGGGATTTGATTGCAGGGAATTTGAAAGTAGCTGATTTACCAGAATGCTGGAACGCTAAGTTCATGGAGTTTTTTGGACTTCGAGTAGAGAATGATGCTGATGGGTGCCTCCAAGACATTCATTGGAGTATGGGTGCCTTAGGTTATTTTCCAACTTATACGATAGGAAACCTGGGAGCAGCACAATTGTATGCAAAGGCCATTGAAGATGATCCTGAAATTTTAACTCAACTCAGTGCAGGAGAATATAGTAAATTATTAAATTGGCTCAGAATTAATATACATTCAAAAGGATCAGAATTGTTGCCAGATGATTTGATTAAAGATGCGACTGGTGAAAGCTTATCTGAATCTTATCATTTAGAGCATCTTCAGAGTCGTTATCTTTAATCATTTTATTTTTAGTGAGTGAGTGGATTTTCCATGATTAGTAATAAGAGAATTTATTTTTTCTGGGTCTTGCTTCTATTTGCGAATTGCAATGCTTATAGCCAATTAGATAAAAAGAAAAATGCAAAATTAAATTCAGATCTTGTTTTTTCATGGGAAGGAGGAAAAAAGAACAGAGAGTCTAATGATCGGATTTTCAATTTTATACCTGAAGGATCTGCGCGATATGGAAATAATTTTGAGCTTAATCCTGGGCACGGTCGTTTTTTTACTAAAGGTCTTAACCTTAAGAATATAATATCCCAAAAAGAATGGACCCTCGAAATTGTTATGATCCCATCCGATGCCGATGGTAAGATGATTTCATTCCCTTTTGCTCAATTATTGCAGAAACGAAAAGCTCTTTTTCTTAAGACTAAATCATTAGCTGGGAACAGTGAAGTCCGTTTTAAAATCAATGGGCACGATGATCCACTTCATTTTGTCATTAGTAGAACTCGTTCTGGAATCGAGGTGTATCAGAATGGGCAATTAACTAAAACTGAAATTAGCGGTGATAAGGTTCCATTAGGTAATGATTTGTCAGGAATCGTGGTGGGAGGTAATTGGTTCGGTAGGCTCTATCGATTGGCCGTTTATTCTTCTCTAGTTGATGGAAAATCCTTGTACGAATCTGCTCAATCTTATCTGGGCTCCATAAATCAAATAATTCCGAGTCTTAAGGTTCGTTGCCGATTGAAGGAGAAGACTCGATTGCCAAGAGTAAAAGAACTTGGGCCATATTCGCGTTGTCTTGTTTATAACTTATATAATGTTAAGCAAGTATCGGAAGGGGACTTGAAAGTTCCTCAGGTCATTGCTGTTGCTCATTGGGCTATACTTGACCGTAATTATGTCAAGGGTGTCCCTTCCAAAATAGATGAAGACGTTGATTTGATTATCGAGCGATATGCTTTAAATCCCCAATTGAAATCTGAACGTCAATTTAATGATATCTCTAATTTTGATGCGCCTCTATTTTATGACATTAGTGTTCCTGAGATATTAAAATAAAATGCGAATCTCATCACTTATCCTCATTGTATTTGTTCATCTGCTGAGTGGATTATCTTTTGCTGATGAGTTGATTAATAAAGAATTTAACATGCTTCAGTCCATGGCTGATGAATCAGAGAAAGGTGCCGATGGTCGCGTCATTGTTGGGGACGATCCGGATTGGCTTTTTCTGCGATCTGAATTGTCACATGTGGCTAAGGGGCGATTTTGGAATAAGAATTGGAAGGACGTTTCAGTGGCAGGGGAAGATCCATTGCCAATCTTCTTATCCCTTAATGAGAAGTTAAAGTCTCTAGGAGTTCAATTTATTTATGTTCCTGTGCCTCCAAAGGTAAGTATTTATCCAGACAAGTTCACAAAAAAAGTTTCCTCGAAAGATAAAATCATTAATGCTGTTCCTTTTCTGAATAAATTGAGAATGGGAGGCATTAAAGTGATTGATATTGAACCCATGCTCATTAAGGAGCGCCGGTCCAATGGTTCTCAAAGTTACTGCATGACCGATTCTCATCCGAGTCCTTGGACTTGCGAATTGATTGCTGAGCAAATCGCTCAAGTAATTAGCGGAAGTGATTGGGCTGATGATTTTGCCAAGAAATCAAAATTAAAATTTGTTAGGAGTGAACCTCTCAAATTAAGTATAAGGGGTGATCTTATTCCTGATGAAAGTCGGGACGATTGGAAAGCGGAGTCCTTAGAGGTAGTGAGGGCTGGAATCAGAAGTGAAGTTGGAATTGATGCGGTTAGTCCTGATGATTCTACTAGTCCTGTCATTGTTTTGGGTGACAGTCATACCCTCATATTTCATGAAGGAGGAGATATGTTGATGACTCGTGCCGGGACCGTTGATCATTTGCAGGAGAAGGTAGGTTTTAAAGTGTTTCTTGCAGCGAGCAGAGGATCCAGTTCGCAGGCACTGAGGCAGATATATAAGGGTCCTGAATTTTGGAAGGGTAAAAAAGTGTTGGTTTGGATATCTTCTGTCAGAGAATTAACTCAAGAGAGGAGATGGCTAAAATTACCAAGGCTCCCAAGGTGACTGAGAGCCTAAGGCACTTCTTCAAGAGATCCAGTGTAAAGCCAGTCAATGACTTTCCCGTTTCGCATCAGCGCCATTGCTTCAGTTGGGAATGTGCCAAAAAGACTAGTCGTATTATAAGTGACAGTGCCTGTCCAGTAAGGTTCGCCATCTACTATTTCATATCTGATAGGACCCCAATTAGATACCTCATTAATTTTAATTTCAGATACTTCACCAGCCATTAGGCTGTTAATCATTATTTCAACACGCCCATCGTTGCTTCTTTTCGGTATTTGGCCAATTTGGTTTTCATATTCAGATAATCTAGTCTTTGGCAATTTAGAAGCCGTTGCGATAGTGACGGATTGACTAGGAATGGATTGGACGTTGGAATTTTTTACTTCTTCAGCTGCAATTAGCCTTGCCCTTTGTCTTTGAGTCATGACTGCTTTACGTTTTCTGTTCTTGTACCTTTCGTATTCGGCTCCAAGAATCTCTTTATAATCAGTATCATCGATAGAAATTTTCCCCTTAATTTTTGATTGGGCATTTGGAGCAATGACTAATTGATCTCCTGAAAATGATAGGGCTGTCGTTTTGCTTCCCGCGGGCACTGTTGAACTTCCTGCTCCTCCAGCAAAAATGTATTTTGCTTTTACTTTAACGGTAACTTGTCGGGGGAATGCTGAGTTTGGAATTTTTTTCCAATTTCCGACTAAAGCTTCGATTGGCTTGAAGTCTGGGAATGGATATTTTTCCTCGATTGGATCAATTGGAGGATTTTTTCCAGTATTGTTATTTTCATTCGTTGGAATGGATGGGGTGGTTTCTTTTTGTGGATCTGTGGTGGATAGTTCTTTTGATTTTTGGCCCTTTTCTTTGTTCAGGAAATCATAAATTTTTTCTCGGTTCATGAAACCAATTACGCCCGTTGCTCCAATTAAGAGTATAATAAACCACTTCATTGATAGAACGATCGTATCTGTTGTCTAGGATTTCAAGGAATGAGTAACCAATAGTAAATGAACTACTATTTATCTTTCTTATTTAGTTAAATTGATATCGACTATTGATGATAAAGATATATGGCTAAGAGATTATTTTTACTCGACGGAATGGCTCTCGTTTATCGTGCTCATTTTGCTTTGATCCGTAGTCCTATTTATACTTCTAAGGGCATTAACTCATCAGCAATTTACGGTTTCACAAACACTTTAGTTGATTTGCTTGGGAAGCAAGAGCCGACACACATTGCTGTTGTCTTTGATACTCCGGCTCCGACTGAACGTCATGAAATATTTCCAGAGTATAAGGCCCAGCGCGATGCGATGCCGGAGGACCTTTCTATAGCTATTCCGGAAGTTAAGAAATTGATTAAGGCATTCAATATACCGGTCATTGAAATGGATGGGTATGAGGCAGATGACATTATAGGAACTTTGGCAAAACGAGCTGTCAAAGATGATAGCGAATGCGAAGTTTTTATGGTCACACCTGATAAGGACTTTGCTCAGCTCGTTGAGGATAGAGTTAAAATATTTAAACCAGGCAAAGCTGGTAATGAGCCCGAAATAATTGATATCGATGCGATTAAAGAGCACTGGAACGTTGAGCGATCAGAGCAGGTCATTGATATACTTGGGCTCTGGGGTGACGCTAGTGATAATATCCCTGGAGTCCCTGGCATTGGGGAGAAGACAGCTAAAAAACTTGTGGCTCTTTATGGGGGAGTTGAGCAGCTAATTGAAAACATTGAGCAGCTCAAGGGTAAGCAGAAAGAGAATGTGGAGAACAATAAAGAGCAGGCACTACTTTCAAAGAAATTAGCCACAATAATTATTGATGTGCCCGTTGAATTGGACTGGGATGATTTGCAATTGGAGGATAAAAACAATGAGGCTATATCTAGTATCTTCATTGAATTTGAGTTTAATTCGCTAGGGAAGCGGCTCCTCGGTAAGGAATTTGTTGCGGGGAGGGGATATGATTCAAATGATAGTGATGATGATTCTGTAGAAGTTAGTCTAAAAAATATTGAAGATGTTGATCATGACTATTTGCACATTGATCATGATGATCAGGACAAGAGAAGGTCTGAGATTGATAAGTTAATAGGAGTGGAGAGTTTTTGTTTTGATACTGAAACGACAGGAACTGATCCAATGCATGATGAATTGCTTGGGATTGCTATTTCCTGTTCTGAAGGAAAAGGAGCATACTTTGAATGCCCTCAAGATGATGCTAAAAGAAAAACTTTCGTTAAGGACTTCGCTGACCTTTTGAGTAATCCAAAAACAGAAAAGATTGGACACAACCTTAAATTTGATTTGGCGGTATTGAGTTGGTCAGGTCTGAATGTGAAGGGCCCTCTCTTTGATACGATGCTTGCACATACTCTGGTCTTTCCAGACCAGAAACATTCGATGGATTATGCGTCCGAATCTATGCTTGGCTATTCTCCAATATCAATGAAGTCTCTCATCGATGATGAGGACAGTAGTGGCCAATTGAGTTTGATAGATTCTTCAGTTTCAGACATTGAAGCCAGTAAATTGGCTGAATATGCAGCGGAGGATGCTGATGTTACCTATCAGCTTGCGCAAAAGCTCCGACCCCTTTTAAAGGAAAAGGGACAGGAAAAAGTTTTTTACGAAATTGAATGCCCCTTAATCCCTGTATTAGTTGCTATGGAGTCACAGGGCATATCCTTGGATCAGTCTGTCCTTGATGAGATACGTGAATCACTCACAAGTTCTATTAACGGTTTAGGAGCCGAAATTACGAATCTAGCGGGAAGAGAGTTTAACCTGAATTCTCCTAAGCAGTTAGGCGAGATTCTCTTTGATGACTTAAAATTAGTAGATAAGCCGAAGAAGACGAAGACTGGTCAATACAAAACTGACGAGGCGGTCCTCACCTCGTTAGCGCCTAAGCATCGAGTCGTTGAGGCTATCCTTGAGTACCGGGAATCGGCAAAGCTCAAGAGTACTTATGTTGATGCTCTTCCTAATTGCATAGCAAAAAGAACTGGAAGAGTTCATTCTAGCTTTGGACAATTGGTCACGGCTACTGGAAGGCTCGTATCAAATAGTCCAAACTTACAAAATATACCGGTACGAACTGCTCAGGGACGTGAGATACGTAAGGCCTTTGTGGCTCGAGGCAGTGATTATAAAATTCTTGCAGCTGATTATTCTCAAATTGAACTGCGAGTGATGGCTTCTATTTCAGAGGACGATGCTCTGCAATCAGCATTCTCTGAAGGGTTGGACATTCACTCAGCGACAGCTTCCAAAGTTTATTCTGTGGATTTGGATTCAGTAACTTCTGACATGAGGCGTGGGGCCAAGACAGTTAATTTTGGTATCATTTATGGAATTTCAGCTTTTGGACTATCACAGCGTCTGGGTGTGAGCCGATCAGACGCTTCCGAGCTCATTGATTCTTATTTTGAGCAATACCCAAAAGTAAAAGAGTTCATGTCTAAGACCATAGAATTTGCCAAAGAAAATGGATATGTTGAAACGATAACAGGTCGTCGTCGTTACTTGCGCGATATTAATTCTTCAAACGCGATGATTAGGTCAGCTGCAGAAAGGACTGCTATTAATACTCCAATTCAAGGAACCGCCGCTGATATGATAAAATTAGCAATGACGAGAGTGCAGTTAGCACTGAATGAGGGCAAATTTAACACCCAAATGATTCTTCAAGTTCATGATGAGTTATTGTTTGATTTGGCAATAGATGAAGAAGCAGAAATCAAAGAAATGGTTGTGGAGGAAATGAAAAACGCATTACCTCTAAATGTTCCTATTACAGTTGATGTAGGGACAGGTGATAATTGGCTAGAAGCTCACTAAATTCTGGTCACAGACCTTTCGCGCGTCATCATGGAGTCCGGACGCGATAAAAGATTCTTGGTGTCCCGTCTACGAAATCTTCATGAACGAAAGGAGTAGTTCCGGACTGACCGGTCATGTCGTCAGTGATCTCTAGCCATTCATTCAGGTCGTACGACATATCGATAGCATATATAATGTTTTGCACCGATTCCCAGATTATGACCGGCTTACCGTTTTCGTTGAAAGAGGAGTCGATGATATTGAAGTTTATAGGGGCGCCAGTCGCATAGGCCTCAATTTCGCGGATGGTCCAGTGTTTGAATCGGCCCTCGTTAGTCCACTCCAATTCAATGCCGGTAGCGCCCGGAACAGTGTTGAAAACGATCGAGTAAAAGCCGTCGTGGATAGTGTCGAGATGCTCGATCGTGTTGTCAGTGATGACAACATTCGGCAGTGGCTCGTCGTCGCCTTCGAAGAGAATCACAAAGAGGTTAGTGACGTCGGAATAGGTCCTAGCAGTGAGATCGGTATCAGAATCGGTCGTGACGCGCAGAGTGACCTGTTGCATGCGGCCATTGGTATCATTACCGGCAATGTCGTTAATACGTACACGTGTTAGATTGTGTGCAGTTCCCTCTTCGAAGGCTAAGAGCGTGCGTTGAGGGGCGCTCGTCGTTCCGGAGTTGGTAGTGAAGGTTCGGGTATTAATGTCACCGTCAAATGCGAGCTCAAATTCACTACCCGCGGCGGTTCTTCCAGGGCCCGGGTCGACGGTCCCGCTAACGATATTAATGAGTGTGTCGGTAGGTACAATGGGCGGCGGTTCTGCGGTCACGATGAGCGTCACTTCGCGTTCAGGTTCCTCGGAGTCATTACTGGAAATGGTGAGGACTGCCTCGAATTCAGAGAAATCATTACCGTTGTCGAATTCGATGTCGATGGCGCCACTTTCACTCGGGGCCAGTGACTCAGGGAACTGCACATTCGAAAATGCCTCACTCTGAGCGCCTCCCGTAATTTGTACGGCGGAAATTTCAAGGTCCTGTTCCTGGCTCCTGTTGCGGATCTGGACCTGGACCGTGCCGGGGCCATTCACGTCAATCGTTGTGGTCGAGGCGACTGACAATTCAGGTTCACCGTCATTTCCTTCAGTCGAGTAGGCCTCGATTTCGCGGATCGTCCAGTGCTTGTTTCGTCCCTCGTTAGCCCACTCGAATTCGATTCCGGTAGCATTCGGAACCGAGTCAAAAACGATTGAGTAAAATCCGTCATGGGCAGTGTCGAGGTGCTCGATCGTGTTGCCGATGATGTCAATGTTCGGAAGCGGATTAGTGTCGCCTTCGAACTTTTCAACTGATAGGTTAGTGACAGCGAAATAGTTGCGCGAGTTCAAATCAGCGTCAGTGTCAGTAGTGACGCTCACGGTGATTTGTTGCATCCTGCCATTATTGTCGTTACCGGCAATGTCGTTGATGCGGATCCGGGAAAGGTTATGAATGGTCCCATCCTCGAATGCCAGGATCAATCGCTGAGGAGCTACAGTGGTTCCGGAATTGGTCGTGAAGGTTCGCGTATTGGTGTCACCGTCGAATGCGAGTTCGAATTCGCTGCCAGCCGCGTTTCGGCCAGGGCCCGGGTCGACGGTCCCGTTAACAATGTTTATCTGCTCCGCCGATGAGGATGTTACGAACGGTAATAATGCCAAAATATAAAAACTACACGCCGGCCAAAGAGCTAACCCCAGCAGTCCACGAAATAGGCCCCCCACTTTCATTATTTATGAATCTTATCTATTTCACTAAGTCCTCTTCAAGTTTTTTTTATTAACAGTTAAATTCTTGGTGTGTTAAGATTTTCCCGATGAACGGAAAAATAAGTATTTTTGTGGCTTCGGGAGCACTCTTAATGGGAGTGTTTTTTTTGCCGGTTCTGGGATCCGAGGCTAACCGATTAGCTCACTTGGATGAACCAAATAATCCGTGGCAATTTGACCAGCACTCAGCCAAGCTGATTACTCCGCAGTGGATCGGAGAGGACGGAGTAGAGGCCGTGGCGGTCCTCGCCATTGATGACATGTCGGGAGACGGTCAGAACTTCCGCAATTACCTGAGTCCGATCATTGAAAGGCTCAAGAAGATCGATGGCCGGGGTCCAGTCAGTATTACCTGTAACCGGCCAGAACCGGATCACCCGAACATGCAGTGGTTCTTTGAGCAGGGAGTCTCTTTGGAAACGCACACAATGACTCACCCGTGCCCATTACTTCAGCGCTATGATTTCAGGCGTGCCCGCGCCAATTATCATGGCTGTGTCGATTTACTTGCCATGATACCTAATAACCGTTCAGTGGGATTTCGGTTCCCTTGCATGGACGGACAGAACACACCGAGTCCCCGAGCCTATGCCGAGATCCTTAACGGTGTCAGTGACTTAGGAAACTTTATGACATCGAGCACAAG
>SHBV01000097.1 GCA_004211885.1 Verrucomicrobiaceae bacterium | reverse complement strand
TCATTAATGATCTCACAGAATTTCCGGTACTCTTCGGGTGAAAGGCGCCTCAGAGCCGGAATAGCAAGATCCAATAATGCAATTTTTTCTGTTGAGTGCATATCTGTAATCTGATCTGAAATAGTCTTAAAATTTTTAAATACCTCATCCTCACAAGAGACCTTAATAATTTTAAATTGATCATCTCTCACCTGTTCTTCTTCTGAAAGGAGTAGCGAATACACAATGGCAAGAGCTCCAGACTTCTGATGAACTAATGAAATCAAAGATTCATCTATCTCAGAAACAATCCTCTGGGCAACAACGACCTGATCAGCCATGATCTGACCAATTTGGTTAAGATCTTTTTCCTCGAAAAAACCCCTCTCAGGATCAGACCCATACGTGCTCGAATCTGAAAAAGAAGAGACCAAGGACTGACTCTCATCCATGCTGATTTGCCCCGAATCCAATTCTGATCCCTTTGGCAAATGCTGATTTCCATCAAAAGTACCTCCGATGGCTGCTATTCGTTCACCTATCGGCGGGTGCGTTGCAAAGAGATTGGACAATTTTTTCTTATAACAGGATCCAAAGAACATATGACTTGCCTCCTCTCCCCTAGGATGTTCAATCCTTGCTCCAGCAAAACCCCCTATTTTTTTGAGAGCTCCAGAAATGCCAGACGGGTCACGAGTGAACTGAACGGCTGAGGCATCGGCCAAGTACTCTCGTTGCCGAGAAAGAGCAGCCTTAATGAGTCTAGCCATGATCGAACCCATTAGACCAATGAGAAGTAGGGCAAGAGCAACGACAATTATGAAACCTTGGCCTCCTCCATCCTTTGAGCTGGATCTGGACCGGTAAGAAGATCGACCAAAGCCCCTTAAAATAAATTTACCTATAATGAACATCATTAGAATGCCGTACAGGACCGACATCATACGAATATTCAGTCGCATATCGCCATTCAGAATGTGGCTAAATTCGTGAGCAATAACGCCCTGTAATTCCGAACGGCTTAACTTGTTAAGACAACCGGCCGTCACACCAATCGTGGCATTGCTAGATGAATGGCCGGCAGCAAAGGCATTAATGCCATCCTCCTGCTCCATCACATAAATGCTCGGAACAGGGACACCTGAAGCAATCGACATCTCTTCAACGACATTAATGAGCCTCCTATGACGCGGATCACTAGTCGTTGGATCCACTTCCTTTCCTCCAAGAGATTTAGCAACCGCGGCTCCGCCCCCGGACAGAGCCACAATTTTAAATATGGTAGTCAATATAATTAAGACCAATACTCCAAACGCAGAATAAATAAAAAATTCTGAGTCAAAAAAACTTTGCCTGAGTAATGGATTCGTCTGTGCAGATTGCTGTACTAAAAAAATATACCTGGCTCCCAATACTGCAAATCCAAAAGAACATACAATACAAATGACAGCTATTATATAATAGAAAATGAGACGCTTGGAATTCTTTCTTGAAAGTTCCTGGCGATCAAAGAAATCCATTACTTATAAATCAACACCAACAAAGCAAACAGACTTAAAAATTAACGGCAACCTTTTCTCTCTTATCATTACTCACCTCATAAAGTGCTTTATCTCTGAATCCAAATAGACCGGCAATGATATTAGAGGGGAACACTTCTCGCTTAGTGTTATATGCAGTTACACTGTCATTAAAGTGTTGCCTTGCAAAAGCAATTTTATTCTCGGTCGTACTGAGTTCTTCCTGCAATGTGGCCATGTTTTGATTCGCCTTGAGGTCCGGGTAACTTTCCGAAAGAGCAAAAAGATTTCCCAGTGCACCGGTGAGTCCTGATTCTGCCGCCATGAGTGCCCCCATACTATCCGGATCTCCAATATTTGAAGATGTATTCTTTCTTGCCTGCACGGCCGTGTTTCGGGCCAGAATGACCGCATCCAAAGTTTCCCTCTCATGCTTCATGTAACCTTTAACCGTTTCAACAAGGTCAGGGATCAGATCAAAGCGACGCTCTAGTTGAACATCTATCTGAGCCCATGCATTTTCAAATTTGTTGCGTAATGTAACAAGCGAGTTGTACATGCCGCCTATCACAAGAACAGCAATAATAAAAATTCCCGCTAAAACGCCTAGGGTAATTAGTGTAGTTGTTGTCATTTGATTTATAGTAACATTTTATTAATGATAGCACAAGGAATGACAAAACACTAAATACTGCCATTATAATTCTCAGGCATTTTTATAATATAAAGGATCCGCATTAATCAGTTAGAATAAATTGAAAAGAAGCTACAATTTCAAAGATGCTCTTACCAAAGAAGGCATCCGGCTGACCCGAAAAGATTCTCAAATCTTACAATTAAATCTTGGAAAGATCTGTAATTTGACCTGCTCACACTGCCATGTAAATGCAGGTCCGCACCGAAAAGAAGTCATACAATCTGATACTGTGACGAAAATTTTGAATTGGTTTTCAATGACTAATATCCCAACACTAGACCTTACTGGGGGCACACCGGAAATGATTCCTGATTTTCGAAGGTTAATTGAAGAAGTAAGAAATTTACCCACTCCTCGGAAAGTCATTGATAGACTCAACGCCACTATCATTGAGGAACCAGGATATGAATGGGTCCCGGAATTTCTTGCCAGGAACGAGGTTGAAATCATTGCCTCAATGCCTTGCTATGAACCGGAGAACGTGGAAAAGCAACGAGGGAATGGAGTCTTCGAAAAAAGCATTTCTGCTTTTCAAAAATTAAACAGACTAGGTTATGGGTCAGACCCAAGGCTCAGAATCCACTTCGTTTATAATCCTTCTGGTGATTTCCTGCCACCTGACCAAGAGTACCTTGAAGCGAAATACAAGATTATGATGAAGGAGCATTTTCAAATCGAATTCAATCAGCTTTACTGTATTACCAACATGCCCATTTCCCGATTTGCCAGTTGGCTTAAAAGAGAAGACAGGCTCGATGATTACAACTCACTTTTGAAAGATGCCTTCAATCCTAAAACCATTGAAGGGCTAATGTGTAGGAACACAATTAATGTTAATTGGCTCGGTGAAGTTTTTGACTGTGACTTTAACCAGATGCTAAACTTGCCTACATATGGCAAAAAAGATTCAATGAAAGTATGGGAAATTAATCTAAAAGAATTTTCCAATGAACCTATAAGAACAGCCACTCATTGTTTTGGATGTACTGCAGGTTCAGGCAGCTCCTGCGGAGGCTCTTTATTAAATTGATTAATCAAGGGATAAGCTTTTTCTATTCATATATATCATTCAAAAATAACAGTAATGTATGAAAATTTGCTCTCCAAAAGGTCAGGGAATTCAGCATTCAGATAACTCTTGTTTCTGTAAGCTTGTTCTGATTTTACATATTAGCTAATTTTGCATTATGCTCATCCGCAGTTTTGTTCTGATTTTCAATGTAATCATTCTGACACAATATACTTTTGCGTTGCCTGAATGGATATGGGTAAAGGATAGAAAAGAGGCAACGATACAATACGGATTTAATAAAGAGCTCGGAAATTTAAAATCTGCAAAATTACGTATTGTTTCAGATTATGCTAATGTCTCAGTTATCTTAAACGATGAGTTAGTTGGAGTCGCTGAAGGGTATGGTCCAGTATTGAAAATTAATGTATTAAATCATCTGGTAGATGGTCAAAATAAAATAATTCTAAATACAAGATCAACAGGAAAAGCACCAGCAGTAGCACTGACCATTGAACTCGTTGATCATTTTAACAAGAAGCAGATCATCGCAACTTCTGCAGACTGGAAACCTAAAAACGTTAATTCAAAAATTATAAGTCTAGGAAACTTGGGAGTCGAAAAATGGTGGAATTTATCAGACCTCTTGATTGATGAAGTGGATGATTATACACAATGGAAACGAGCCAGCAAATCCAACAAGGCCACTGATCCTTCTAGTTTCCAAATTATTCCAGGCTATGAAGTAGAACTGCTCCGCTCAGCTTTACCAGAAGAAAGTTCTTGGGTGAACATTGCATTCGATTCTAAGGGCCGGATCACAGTGGCCCGAGAAGACAAGGGATTGATTAGATATTCACTCTCCAATGACTCCAAGAAAATTGTTAAAGTAGAAAAAATAAATGATGATCTAAAAGAATGTCGAGGACTCCTTTACGCTCATGAATCTCTATATGTTCATGCTAATAACTCAAAATCTCTATATAGGCTAGAAGATAAGGATCGGGACGGGACATTCGAAACAAGCAATCTTCTGCACATGAGTGAGGGCGGTTTCGGACATGGAAGAAACGATCTCGCACTGGGTCCTGAAGGTAAGATCTACGCGATAAATGGTGACTCAGTGAACTTACCTGAAGGGATAATAAATAGAATGTCTCCTTTAAGAAATAATCACCTACCCTCGCCTAAAAATGAGGGTCATGTCATACGGATGGATTCGGATGGAAAAAATAAGGAAATTTTCTGTGCGGGCCTAAGAAATCCCTATGGGATCGATTTTAATGAAGATGGTGAGGCTTTTACTTATGACGCCGATGCTGAATTTGACATGGGAACTCCATGGTACCGTCCTACCCAAATCAAACACTTAACGAGTGGTGCAGATTTTGGATGGAGAGCAGTGACGGGAAAATGGCCTCCCTATTATCCGGACCATCCAGATAATGCTCAGCATTCCGTGCACATCGGGAAAGGGTCCCCGACGGGAATACGTTTTGGAACTAACAGTAATTTTCCGCAAGAATACAAACAGGCCCTTTATGCTCTTGACTGGGCATATGGAAGAATCTTAGCAGTTCACTTTGTGACTAGAGGATCCACTTACATGGGTGCATCAGAAGTATTTTTGAGAGGCAAGCCTTTAAATGTTACTGATCTGGACTTCGGTCCGGACGGATCAATGTATTTCGTAACGGGCGGAAGAAAAACTAAGAGCGGACTGTATCGGGTCTCATATATCGGAAAAGAAGTAAGTGAGCGTAACATGACTTTGCAGGAAAAGATGAGAAATGAGACATCTCGCGAGCACCGTCAACAACGAAAACAGATAGAAAAATTTCACGAAAGAACAAAAAACATTCCATCCGAGAAAGTCACTGATCCACGCATTAGATACGCTTCAAGAATTAGCGCTGAACACAATGCTGAGACTTTCATTTTTTCACCCTCAAAAATAAATAATAGTGCTCCTCTGGAAGATGCGATTCCTGATCTAGATCACTTAACTGCCAAATTAAATATTGCCTCAGAAAAAGAAATTACAAAACTCATTGGAGCTGATCAGACCGAGAAAAAACATGGGCTCCTGAGCAAAATAATGGACTGGGAAAAAATGGTTCCATCCAAACAGTTGGAATATATCGATATCATTCGTCGTTTAATCTCCAGACACAAAATCTCAGAACAAGGGAAAAAACAAATCATTGAATCAGTTGGAAAGAATTTCCCCTACCAATCAGCAAAAATTAATATGGCTGTATCGCCGTTACTCATTGAGCTGGACCCGGACCGGACCGTTCCTAAAGTGATCGAATTTCTAAAAGGAGACTGTTCTCAGCGTGAAGGAATACATTACCTATTTCATCTAAGAAAAACCACTTCAGGATGGTCATTAGAGTCGCGAGAAATATTTTTTAGGATCCTTGCCAAATACGAAACCCTTTTAGGAGGACGAGGATTACCTCAAGCACTCAAAGCCATTCGTAAAGAATCAACATCAACATTAACTGAAAAAGAAAAAGAAAAACTCAGTAATGTTCTGGCCTCTCGGCCGTCATTACCTGAATTTCCTGATCGTTCAGACCGGACTGCTACTAATTCATGGACCATTAAAAACTTTAAAGAGCTATTAAATTTCAATGTGGAGAAGCGTAATTTAAGGAATGGTAAAAAAGTCTTTGAGCTTGCTCTGTGTAGTCGATGTCATCAGCACGGTAAAGTTGGATATCCAATCGGCCCAGATCTGACCAATGTAGCAAACCGGTTCGGGAGAGAAGATCTACTTCGAGAAATATTGTTACCTTCTAATTCTATAGCAGAGAATTATCAAGCAGTAGAATTGAAGCTTAGGCAAGGAAGTATGATCAGGGGTCAGGTCATACCAAATTTGGATTACCGTGTGCCCTATATACAAATTGCTGAAAATTCACTTTATCCGGACAAGATAACCAAAATTGATAAGGCGAATATCATTGAGCGTTCACATTCAAGAATTTCTCTTATGCCATCAGGTCTATTAAATTTATTTACTATTGATGAAATCGTGGACCTATTAGCATGGTTAGAAAGCCCTTCGCAATAGCCTGACTCTGGTCCCAAGTAATTTAAAAATCAGATCAATATCTTATGTGCAACTTCACCATGCACATCAGTGAGTCGAAATTCTCTGCCATTACTGTTATAAGTGAGTCTGGTATGATCAATTCCAAGTATATGAAGTACAGTCGCGTGAAGATCATGTATCGTCATCCTGTCTTCAATAGCATGATATCCAAACTCGTCAGTAGAACCGTATCGAATGCCCGGTCTGACACCGCCTCCAGCCATCCACATCGTAAAACCGTCCGGATGATGGTCACGGCCCACCTCACCGTTACCTTTTTGAGATGTTGGAGTACGCCCAAACTCTCCTCCCCAAATGACCAAAGTATCTTCAAGTAAACCTCTAGCTTTTAGATCCTTTATCAGACCAGTAATTGGCTTGTCTATTTGCTTCACATTAATTGAATGCCCTTTTTCTAAATGAGAGTGCTGGTCCCACTGTTCATTATTAAATGGAAGGCTATTTGCATGACTGACTTGGATGAACCGGACTCCCCGTTCAGCTAAGCGCCTGGCAAGAATACATTGTCTGGCAAAATTATCAGTCTCAGAGCCGTCCATCCCATAAAGTTCACGGGTCATTTTTGATTCCCTTGAAAGGTCCGTTGCTTCTGGAGCAGCCATCTGCATCCTGAAAGCTAATTCAAAGCTGGCCATTCGTGCCTCCAAGTCCGTTCCACCGAACTTATTTGTACTGTGAAGATTACGTAAAAGTTCAATCTGTAATTCTTGCTCTCTCCTCCCAGCACTAGGATGACGCATGTAATGAAACTTAGCATCCTTCGCTGGAGTATTAGGATAACCAGGCGTTCCCAATGGAACTCCCTGATGCTGTGCCGGAAGAAAAGCCGAACCAAAGTTATTGACTCCACCATGAAGGGACGTTGGACAAATAGTTACAAAGGCTGGTAGATTTCTATTTTCGGTACCAAGACCATAGCTGACCCAGGATCCCATGCTTGGTCTTAGAAGAGCCTCATCACCAGTATGTAATTTCATACAAGCACCGCCATGAGAAACATTAGTTTCACATAAGGAATGAATCATGCAGAGATCATCAGCAACTTCGGGAAGGTGATTCCAAATCTCGGACATCCAATGACCGGACTGGCCAACTTGTCGAAATTTCCATGGAGGAGCAAAAATATTACCTCTCGCAGCGAATTGGACAGACCGTTCAGGAAAAGGCAAGGGCTTGCCATTCTCACTATAAAGTTTCGGTTTGTAGTCAAAGAGATCCACATGGGATGGGCCCCCGTGCATAAATAAGAAAATGATTCGTTTCGCACGAGCCGTCTGATGAGGATAATTAACTCCTGAATCTGCAGATGAATACTCTTGTAAAAGTGAATTCAAAGCAATGCCTCCAAAGCCAACGCAGATACGGTTTAGTGCATCTCTTCGGGAAGTGAAATTACTCTGCATATTACCAGACATGGAGAAACTCATTAGAAATTAAAAGCGTATGACACAACGACTCCCAGGCCTTTTTATTTCCACTGATCTTTGCGTGCTTTTCAAAAAAATGATTGATCGACTGCATTTCCTCTGGACTTGGAATCCTAGCAAAAAGCGTTAAATATAACTCACGCACTTTCCCTTCTCCAATTCGAAGAGCAAGGCTTTGAGCCTGACTAATTAAAAATGGATTGTTCATCATTAATAGGGCCTGTGTAGGAACTGTGGTCTGTGAACGTTGCCCAACAGTAGTCGTTGCGTTCGGGAATCCAAGGAGAGTCAATAGGTCATATAAGTGTGAACGCACAACAGGAAGATAGACACTTCGGTATTGATAATTTTCATAGCTCTGACGATTTTTAAGAAGATCCGCAGGTGATGGATCCTGACTCTTTACCACGAGAGGCGCTGATGGAGGATCCATATTTAAATTACCGGAAACCATTAGAACAGAATCGCGAAAAGATTCAGCTTCAAGACGACGCACATCACGATGCCAATAAAGTGAATTTTCAGGGTCCTTCTTTTTAGCTAATGGATTAGAATTATCCGTTCCCATCTGATACGTATTGGAAAGCATAATTTTACGATGGAGCGTTTTAATGGACCAACCATTGCGTATAAAATCATTTGCCAAATAATCGAGTAGCTCTGGGTGAGAAGGCTCAGTTCCCGTAGTTCCAAAATCATCTATCGTGGACACAATTCCCTTACCGAAGTGCCAATACCAAATCCTATTCACAATGACCCTGGCAGTGAGTGGATGATCTGGCTGGGTCATCCACTTAGCTAACTCGAACCTACCACTCGATCTGTCATTGCAGGAAAGGGTCTCACGAGGAGAAATCTTTGAAAGAAATCCGCGAGAAACTAATTCTCCTCGCTCATGTGGATCACCCCTCAAATTAATATTTGTGTCAGCCACATCACCGTCTAAAACTGCCATGACTTTGTATGCATTATTTTTATCAGATTGGATCTCGATCCTCTCCTTCTTCAAATTATCGATCTTTAAGCGCAAGGATTTCACTAGGTCAAGAGAATGCACACGCGTCAAACGGATCTGATCCAAATGAGACATTAACGGTTTAGATTCGACTCTAAAAACATGTGCTCCAGTATCTAAATGGAAGTACGTTTCGTGATTCCATTGCTGATACTCTGAACTCCATCCTCCAGTCACATCAGCTAGCACTGGAATCACATTATCTTTATCACCATCAATGATCAGACTTCCTGGCCTTGAACTTTCAGCAGCGTAACGAAAATCGATAGAGTATGTACCATCAGTTGGAATCTTTACCTCATATTCGGCAAAATTATCTTGGCTTCCCGGATCAGATATATAAGTGACTTCATTATCATTATTTCCTCGAATGACTGACACATTACCACGAATGAACTTTTCAGCCTCCCATTGCACAATCGATTCTGAATCCACGAACTCAGAGAACTTCCTTTCGAAATCTTCTAATTGATTATTAATTACCACTAGGCGAGCTTTCTTTTTTTCCTCCCTCTGCTCATCTTCAGGTTTACTCAAAGACTGATCTTCTATTTTGGTACTATGAAATATACCAGCAAGAGCATAATAGTCTGCTGTTGGTATAGGGTCAAATTTGTGATCATGGCAGCGAGCACAAGATACGCTAATTCCCATAAAAGAACGACTCACGGTATCAATCTGTTCATCAATGATATCGGCCCTTTTCTTTACACTATCCTTTTCTGCCAAAATCTTTGTGCCGATTGCAAGAAAACCTGTAGCAGTGACGCGGCGCGAACGTTCATCAGGTTTACTTTCAAGAAGATCTCCAGCTAACTGTTCATTTATAAATTCATCATAAGGTAAATCACGATTAAATGAATCAATGACATAATTGCGATACCTCCAGGCATGAGGGTAAGCATGATTTTCATCTCCTCCATTAGAATCACCATACCTAGCAACGTCCAACCAGTGACGGCCCCACCTCTCCCCGTACTGTGGCGAATCCAGTAAATCATTTACGATCCTTGCAAAGGCCTCAGAAGAATGGTCCTTTAAAAATTCTTCTACCCTTTCAGGACTCGGAGGCAAACCGATCAAATCGTAATAGACTCTCCTGATTAACTGAGCGGGCCCAGCCTTCTTTGCAGGTGTAATATTCGAATGTTCAAGTTCTGCCAGAATGAAATTATCAATCTCATTTTTGGGCCATCCTTCAGTTTTAACTTTCGGGACAGAATAAAATTTTGGGGATACGAAGGCCCAATGCTTATATCTATCCTCCTCACCAAAAGCATTAATTGTTAATAGAAAAGCAATGCATTGGGATATGATCCTTTTAAAACCACCCAACTCTGCAATAAACATAAATTAATTGTTCATCAAACGTTAGCAAGAAGCAACCCTAGGACATAATTGAATTAGTAAAAATGCCAAAAAAAGATACTAGGAAACTTAAAAGCATAGTTCTTCTAAAAATAGATCACACTAATGGACACGCTAAAGTGTATTTTTAAATCTGATCAATGATATCATTGAATGTCTGGCTCGGCCTCATCGCTGCCATCGCCTTCTCATCATCGGGTCGATAATATCCTCCAATATCAATGGGCCTACATTGCACTTCCATCAGCTCTGAAACTATTTTTCCTTCATTCGATCCCAATGATTCAGCAATCGCAAAAAATTCAACCTTAAGTTCCTCATCCTCATTCTGATCTGCCAGAGCCTGAGCCCAATACAAGGCAAGGTAATAATGACTCCCACGGTTATCATGCTCACCTGCCTTTCTTGAAGGCGATCTATTTTCCAGTAAATATTTGGTAGTCGCATCATTCAGTGCCGCAGCAAGTATTCGCACTTTAT
>SHBV01000096.1 GCA_004211885.1 Verrucomicrobiaceae bacterium | reverse complement strand
TAATACCTTTGTAGAGCTTATTGAAAACCGAGGCATTTTTGCGCGGTTTACCAGCTAGTTTCTCATTGGAGATCCCCTGCAATGGTATGCAAATTGAAATAATTAAAAAAACTATGGAATTTGGAATCAGCACTTTCATTCCTAGGAGAATCCTACCACACAATCATGATTCATAGAAGGTCAAAGGATCATCACTTCGATCACATTATTCTATTTCACCTAACTTAATCGCGGATAACTCACAACCTTAACGCCACTTGGAGCTCAAACGTCGGGCAATGCGTCGGGAGAATTCGTAGTTCGACTTCTGAGCCTTAGCAATTTTATCCCTGTGAACTTTACCCGCATCACCAAGTTCTTCAATGGCTCGTAGAGCAAACATGCCAACGAGTAAATTAGGGGCGTTGATATGCTCAACCAAAATTTTCAGTTTACTTAGGTCGCCAAGGCGATACAAGGCCTGGGCAGCAGCAACGCGAATAGCGGGTACGCGATCAGCGGTCAGTTTCAACAGCGTAGCCTGGTCTTCAGTAGTCTCATTGACGCCCAGCCAGACAGCCGCCCAGTAACGCGTCGATGGATCCGAAGACTTTGCATATTCCAACAACTTGGCGCCTTCGTTCGCTTCACCGGCAGTAATTACATCAATCAAACGGCGTGTCTGCCTACTGTTGTCGTTATCGAGAAAAGCGAGGTACTTATTTCCGGCCTCCCGTCCAACGTCCTCAAGGATCGGCTCGGGGATCAGCCCGACGTCTCGTGTATCGGTCATTCGTTTATATAGAAGCTGGCGCATGGCATCCAACTTCTTCTGATGCTTTGATTTCTGAGCTAAATTAACCAGTTCGTGCGGATCGCTTTGCAGATCATAGAGTTCTTCCGGTGGTCGACGAAGAGCAAAGGGACGGGCCTGCTGCTCGTTCAGTTTGCCTTCCTTGTGCAAACCACGAATGACCTGAACAATCTTTTTACCATCCTTATACTGACTGGGTTGCGTATGCGGGACGTACGACATGAAGTTGCGGATGTATTTATAACGGGAATCGCGCACGCAACGCTGAATGTCGACCGTCTCATCACAGCGGTCTCGTCCTGAAAAGATAAATTTCCGAGACTTGTAGTCAGAGGCAAGGAAATTGCGACCCTGAATATTATCGGGGATCTTGATTCCAGCAAGTTTGAGCGAACAGGCGGCAACGTCAATGTGCTCAACAAGGTCGTCTCTCACCGTCCCGGCACGCTGCATCCCTGGCAGCCTTATAACCATAGGAACACGAATTCCTTCTTCATAGAGGAACTGCTTGCCGCGCAAGTGACTGACACCATGGTCAGTCCAGAGAAAGACTGCAGTCGAATTCAGACGTCCGGCAATCTTGAGATCATATAGTATCCTGCCAACCTCTTTATCGGTCTCGACCCAAGAATCCAAATACTTCGCCCAATCCTTTTGAAGCTCCGGGTGGACGGGATAGTATGGTGGCAAAATCACTTTGTTAGGGTCCACATGACTTTGAGCTGAACGATTCTTGCCGCCTTTCAACTGAAATTGTGCGAATATAGGTTGATTAGGCGGCGCCTTTTTCCAATCGCTTCCGTGATAGAGCTTGCTAGTCGGGATGAAATTGTAATCCGTCTTGCTCTTGTTAGTGACGTAGTACCCGGCATCACGAAAAAGCTCAGGGATTAATTCTACCGATTTGGGCACCTTGTAGCTATCATAATAGGCCACGTTGCCTCCACCTTTTCTAGACGAGGTCTGACTTCGGTGATTGTGGACGCCGAGGGTGGACTGATACATGCCACTAATCATGGCTGAGCGACTGGATGAGCAAACCGGAGCCGTGACAAAGGCGCTACTGCAACGAATACCTTCCCGAGACATTCGGTCAATATTCGGTGTCTTTATGAGAGTTTCGCCATAGCAACCGATGTGAGGGGACGCGTCCTCGATGACAATCCACACGATGTTAACGGGTCCAGGTTCCTCCCCAAAAACATTGGAAGAAAAAAGGATAAAAAAAGTAAAGAGTAATAATCTTTTCATTCTAACTGACTACAACAGTAATTCCTTCTCAATGGGAATAAACTTCGAAGCTGAATTAATGAGAGATCTGGCTGTCAAATCAG
Organism: Verrucomicrobiaceae bacterium; assembly: GCA_004211885.1. Lineage (GTDB taxonomy): Bacteria > Verrucomicrobiota > Verrucomicrobiia > Verrucomicrobiales > DEV007 > EC70. Next base: position 8,525 of record SHBV01000096.1, on the reverse strand, counting down.
CGACCCCATAAACTTCTGCAGAAACACCAAAATCATTTCTTATTTTACTCAATAATAAATCAAAATCCCCATCACCAGAAGCAAGAACAACAACATCCGCATGCTTTGCATGTTCCATAACATCAATTGTAATACCAACATCCCAATCACCTTTCGCAGAACCATCGCTTCTTTGAATGTATGGCTTTAGTTTTATTTCAAAACCAATTCCTCTTAGAATATTCTGAAATTGTTTCTGCTTTTCATCACCTCTATCAATGCCATAAGCAATTGCTTTAACCACCTCCCTGTTCGAAGTTACTTTTTTCCAAAAAGCATTATAATCGAAGTGGCTATTGTGAATCTGTTTTGTGGTGTAGTAAATGTTTTGAACGTCCACAAATATGTTAACCTTTTCCATAAAATCTAAAAACTTAATTAAGCAGCATGCTATTTGAGGTCATTAATCCTAATGACTTCTAGTTTACTTTTACTTCAATCAAGCAAGATCCATCCTCGTTTTTCTTCAGCACCTTAATACTCATGGGCGCGTCTTTGTGATCGAATTGATCGCCCGGCTGGAATGGGGCCTTCAATAAATGTTCTTTCGGGTAAACAACGACCGGATTCTGTCCTGTAGCGAGTTTGGCATCGACGCTGTAAACAAGGACGCCGACAGAATTCTGGATCTTGTCTTTGTTTTGGATGGGCTGCGAAATCTCAACGACAAAGACCTTACTGGGTTTGACCGGATCATCTACGGGTATAGTGATCATTGAAATACCGGACGACGCATTCAATGGCGTCAGTTTTAATCGATGGATTCCCGAGGTGAGATAGGTTTTCCTGTTGGCGTCGAGCCAGCCAAATTTGTGGCGATGCCAGCCGAGAAAGCCACTCGCCCGACCAGCCGACGACATGATGTCCCAAGGACCAGCGGGATTCTTCGGGCCTTCGACGCCGCCATACGTATACAAATCAGGTAGACCCATCAGATGCGCCGCTTCATGGGCGAGCACATACGGGCTGACGCTAGAAATGTTCAGCGCTACATTAATCTTATTGCCCTTATAGGGAATGGCAAGATCGTCCCGTTCCCCGAACGCGGTGTTCCCGATGCGCGGCATATTGACCATGATGTAGTCGTAGGCCAGAAAATCTATTTTCGGATAGAGAGCAAATATTTCCACAAACAGTTCGCGGTGTGAATCGGTCGTCCTGCTGCTGTACTTCCCCGCAGGCTTGGACAAACGCCGCCAACCGTGAACATGCTCAATCTCGACAGTCATTTTTCCATAGGACTGTTCATGAAAGAGTTTCTGAAATAGCCCATTGCCCAGAACGCCCTTAGCTCGCTCCTTCGTATCGACCTTCATCACGGCGTCCGAAAAATCAGCATATAGCATGATGGCTTTTTTGTGGCCGATAGTACTGTCATAGATCAACGGGTCATTGGCACCCTCGGTCTTGTAGACATCGCCCTTGGTGTCCAGAACGGGAATCTGCATTGTGGCCATCTGGCAGGACGTCAGAAACGCAACCTGCAGAACCGCTGCAAAGATCAAAAGAAGCTCTTTCATAGCCGCGCCCACTCCATTTTTTTGGTTACGCATCTCATTCCGCAGCTTTTACTGCAAAATAGGAACCTGCAACGACCTTTTCGGCCAGCAGAACATTAACGGCAACTTGTCGTCCGGACTCCTCGTGTGAAGGATCACCTCCACCAAAGTCCCAGACCCAACCTTTATATTTACCTGACATGGCCTCTAGCACTAGTCCCTGCTTGGTAAGTGTTGGCTTCCAGTAACTGTTCGCTGTTGCACTTTTGGCAAGCCGGAGAGCAGGAGTTACTGTGAGATTGGGTCCCTCTGGCCGCGTCTTGGCACTGTCATCAATAACAATGATCCAGCCTTTGTACTTTCCACCTGCGGAACGTACGACGTAACCCTTTTCGGTTTCCACAAATTGCCACGCTGAACTAGCGCGCGATTTACTAGCTAAGGAAATGCCTTCAACCACGTCAACCTCATCTAATTTACTGGATTTCGCTTTTTCTGTAACATCAATAAACCATCCTTTGAATCGAGATACGACTGGGCTGAGGGTGCGGGATTTACTTGCACTTTTGGCTCCTTTAAATTCAAGCGCATCTGCCTGAATTTCTTGTAACCCCTCCATGAATGCTTTGTGGCCCTCAACAGCTGGTGGGCTTTCCGCAAATAATTGAGAAACTGTCGTTAAAAAAGAAGCGATGAGAAAAAATAGTATTTGTTTCATTGTCGTGTTGAAGTTCTGTAAATATTAATAGTTTCCTGATTTTTCTTTGGTCCCGAGATAGTAGAGACTGGTTGCCAAATCGTCAAGTTCCAGCAAACCAAGATACGTAAGTTCGATTCCCAAAACACATCCTAATATTTTTCAGACCATCACAGATAGAATCTTTGTCGGATTATATGAGATTTCTTGACAGCATTGATCAACCATGGTCGCAGTGTCCTTAATAAAACTTAAAAATCACACTTCTTTTTGGGGTGCTTGGTTTGAATGAAGCAATGAAGAACAAAATTCTAATTCTGTTGGCACTTGGCACTTTATCAGTTCAATCAGCCGAGCGCCCGAACATCCTTTTCATCTTCGCTGACGATGTCGGACAGGAAGTTCTCCAATGTTACGGGGGCCAATCGTACCCAACGCCGCACCTTGATGAGCTAGCTCGTACGGGAATGAAGTTCAATCATGCTTACAGCATGCCTGTTTGCCATCCTTCACGCTTAACCTTGATGTCAGGAAAATATCCCTTCAGACATGGCAAGGTGACTTGGGGTGATTACCCAAAGAAAGAAGAGCCTCATACTTTTTCAAATTACCTGCAAAAGGCCGGTTATAAAACTGCTATCGCAGGCAAGTGGCAGATGTGTTTACTAAAAGATGATCCGCTTCATCCGCGGCGTTTGGGTTTTGATCAATGGGACCTCTTTGGTTGGCACGAAGGCCCGAGATTCTATGAGCCTATGATCTATCATAATGGCAAAGTAAGGACCGATACCTTGGGTCATTTTGGACCGGATCTCTATGTGCGAAGCTTAGTTGAATTCATGAAGGCTAATCGTGATCGGCCTTTTTTGGCATACTATTCTATGGCCGTTGCCCATGAGGTGACTGATGACTTGGAGACACCTGTTCCTCACGGTCCCTTTGGTCGTTACGACAACTACGCAGAAATGGTTGGAGAAATGGACCGGGCCGTTGGCAGGATGGTTGCTGCGTTAAATGCGCTTAAGTTGCGAGACAAAACCCTTATCCTTTTTGTGGCTGATAATGGCACTCCGCCTGAAATAATCATTCGAGCCGAGGGTAAAAAACTCATCAAGGTTCCCATTGTCTCGCGTCGCAATGGAGAAGATGTGCCTGGCGGAAAAAAACAGTTAAATAATGCTGGTACTAATGTACCGATGATCGCTAATTGGTCAGGGACCATTAAGGCTGGGCAAGTAGTTGAGGATCTTGTGGATTTTAGCGATTTACTGCCGACCTTCCTGGATTTGGCTGGTGCACCGCTTCCAGCGGGTCGGAAGCTTGATGGGATTAGTTTCGCTGATCGCTTAAGGGGTCAGGGTCCTTCGCCACGTTCCTTTACCTATTGTGAGGAAAAGGCATTACCCAAGCCTGGCGGAGTAGAGCCAGACGGGACCAGTGCTGGCCTAAAATGGGTACGTAATAAGGATTGGAAACTCTATAATGATGGTCGTTTATTTCATATGGCCAAAGATCCCCTAGAAAAACGCCCGTCAAAAGTCGGTCAGGATGGATCCTCCGGTTCAGCAATGCGGGAAAAACTCAGGCAAACTTTTAAGAAACTTGGCCTAAAGCCCTAGAAATACGAGTTCGATATTCGTTGGGTTCGATTCCTAAAATACTGACACCAAAAACCATGAATAACCGAAAGACACACCGATATACACTCACCTTCGCCCTGTTGCTAGCGGCCATAGGTCAAGCGGCCGAGCCCTTCCGGATTTACTCCCCCAGCAGCAAGAAAAATACGCTCTGGATCATCCAAGCCACACCGAAGAAGGATGGCCTTGAACTCAAGGTCGATAAGAAGGTGAAGTTCGAATTTTCGGGCCGCGTCATCACGGCTCATCCAAGCAAGCCGCTGCTGTATGTAACGGCAACGGGCGGGAAACCCGGCAAGGTACCTGGAGCCGTCGTTCTCCTAAATAAGGATGGCTCCTACCTGAAGCATCATAATGTAAATTTCAACGACGGGGCATGCTACATGAGCCTCGACAAGGAAAATAGGCACCTGCTCGGGGTCAGTTACGGAAACGGGCGGCTCAACGTCTATCCGCTTGACGACATAGGCATCCCCGGCAAAGCCGTCACCACAGTGGACGAAGGTAAAAAGGAAGCTCACTGCGTGCTTCTTCCGCCCGACGGAAAGAACATCTATATTCCCTACGTAAAAGGAAATCTTGCCCTTTTGCAGTATGTATATAACAGCAAGACCGGGAAGATCACCCCGCTCGAACCGAAGGACGCCAATCCTCCCCTTGGGACGGGACCCCGCCACATGGCCTACCACCCCACCTTGCCCATGGTCTATTTTAGCAACGAACAGGGCATCGGACTTTCAACTTACCGCAGGGAAGTCAACGGGCAACTCAAGGTGGAACAGGACATCAGTATCCTGCCACCCGGTATGTCCAAGATCGGCCTGAGCGCTTCGGACCTCCTCATCACCCCGGACGGAAAATTCCTCTTTGCCGGCCTGCGCGGGCACCGGCAGGATTTTGACCGCATTTCACGCTACCGTGTACTGGAAGATGGCAAAGCCGAATTCATCGGCTTGACTGAAGCCGATAAAATTCCCTGGGGACTGACGCTCTCCCCAGATAGCAAGTTTCTCCTTGTTTCTGCAACCACCGGTGCCAGCCTGACAGCCTACCGGATATCCCCAAACGGAGGCCTCAAGAAAGTCACATCGCTAGCTTGGGATCCCGGCATGTCCGACTTGGTGACGCGATAACCCGGAAGACTTGGGTCTCACCGTAATTGATAAGTTACCTTAGATAATTGGGTAGGAACGATTGAAGCAGGAGAAGGCTGATCGGAACGAAGTGGCAGTCTGCGATAGATCGGTTTCTGGAAAGAAAGCTACGTTCGGTATTTTCACATAGAGAAGTTAGATTGGCGGATTTATTCTCCCCTTATCATTGGGTATTCCAAATCGAACCGGCTGGATGGGTTATTGCGAAATTTGTCTAGCGCAGGGTTATATGTGTAGACCTTTATCTTGTTCTCATTTGGTTCAAAGACCATGTAGCGCAGCCAAGATTCTCCACCGTTGTTTAAGTGCTGATAATCGCTCAGGACCTGATGAACCTGATTACCATGATCACCTTTGGAAGTAAGCACTGCTTCCCCAGAGGAATGCCCACAAAGAACCATGAAAATATTCTTATGTTTACTAACCAATTTTTGCCACATCTCTTCACCGGCGTTTCCTTTAATTTTATATCCCAATTTATCGATCCTACGGCCATTCGCTCTCATGTAGGCATGCGTAAGTACGATAACGCGATGTTCGGGGTGCTTTGTGACCACTTTGTTTGCCCAAGCTAAAACTTCGTCCCGCGGTTTGCATTCAAGCGAGACGATGAGGAACTTCATCCCGGTGGCTTCGAAGTGGTACCAAGAATTGTCATGCCGATCCGGATCAAAGGTTCCACCAAACTCCTTTCTTTTGGCAAATTTCTCACGTGGAAAATATTTGTTGAAGTGAGTTGTCCGGTTAACGGCGATATCACCGCCATACTTGTTATTCGATTTTTTGAATCCCATGTCATGGTTTCCTAGGCACATGCAATAGGGCACTTTCCCGTCCAATATTGACATGGCTTCCTTTGCGATGGCCCATTCCTCGTGAGCGTCCGCCTGCACGATATCTCCCTCATGGACTAGAAAAGCGATATTGAGTCGCTTCTGGTTATCACGAACCCAGCGAGTTTGCTCGAAAAAGTAACGACGCAAGTCTCCGTTGCCCCACTTTTTAGAAAGCTTCAGTCGGGTGTCACAGTAGAATTGGGTGTCAGGCAAGACCGCGAGGGTGAACGACTTTACTTTCTTACGATTCTGAGTGTCCGAAGGAATCTTTTCTGCCGTCAAGACGAATTGGCTCATCGCCACCACTAGTATCAAAAGGAAATACCGCATACCGATCACTCTAAGCCTCCCGCCACGACTGCACAAGATTTGATGCTTCGTTGAGTTCGATTCCCAAAACATATCCCACTCTTTTTCACGCTATCCTAATTGGAATCTGTGGGTTTCTGAAATGACTCAGAGAATTAGAGATGGAGAAAAGTCGTTTAAGCTTTTCATTCCCTTGATCACAACTTACTATCCGGAAATTTTCTATCAATTCATGAAACAAAATCTCGAATTTACCATTTCTTATCAATTAACTTGGAGATCATCGAATGTCTAGGCACCTGATTCTTTGGCCGACATCACGGTGGATGTTGACCATTTCCTGTGTCTGCCTCTTGCTGACTGGTGCGTGGGCCAAACCTCCGATCACGGACGGCGAAACAGATCCGGTGATGTTGGATTTGGATCCGTACATGATAGAGGCGTTACGGAATACGCCAGGCACGGGGTTGGCGGGGCGTTGGGGGCCGACTGGCAGCATCGTTCAGTTAGTAGAGGAGCCAGTGTTTCAGGCGATGGTGAAGAAGCATAAGCTCCAGTTGTTTAATGGGCCCATGATTGGGTGTGTGAGTTCGGAGTCGGTTAAAATCTGGGTGCGTACGGCCGGTGCGGCATCGTTTCAGGTGATATGTGGTTCTGCGAAATCGGCTGTTGTAGAGACAGCCGCGGAGTCAGACTTTACGGGCGTGGCGACACTTGAGGGGTTAACCCCGTTTACCAGCTACGAGTATTCGTTGGTGCTGGACGGCAAGGTGATCAAGAAGGACCACTTCCGTTTCAGGACGGCGCCCAAAACGGGGCAGGGCGCTAAGTTCGCGATCACATTCGGTTCCGGGGCACGCTATGTGCCGATACACGAGGGGATCTGGCGCGTCATGGCAGGGACTCGGCCAATGGCTTATTTGGGACTCGGCGACAACGTCTACATCGACCAGACGAAACATCAAAATGTGCAGCGCTTGCACTACTATCGCCGTATGTTGCGTCAGGAGTATCGCGAGCTGATTGCGAGCACAGCCATCTATGCCGTGTGGGATGACCATGACATGGGGGCGAACGACTCAGAAGGAAGTTACGGGTTGGACTCAAGCTGGAAGCTCCCGAACCTTAAGGTCTTCCAACAAAACTGGAACAACCCGTTCTATGGCATCGAGGCGAAAGCACCGGGGACGTATCACAACTTTCGGGTTGGAGATGTGGAAGTGTTCATGACGGATGGTCGTTTTTATCGTCATGGCCCGAAAAGCGCGAAACACCAGGGGGCGGACAAACCCTTCACGATGCTCGGTCCAGTTCAAAAAAAGTGGCTACTCGACTCACTCAAAAAGTCAACGGCCACATTCAAGGTGCTGGCCTCTGGGACTATGTGGCATGCTGACGCTGACAAGGGGGGCGGTGATTCGTGGGCTGGTCCGAAGTCGCCGTTTCAGAAAGAGCGTGATGAGATATTCGATTGGATCGACAGCGAGAAAATCAGTGGCGTGATTCTGATCTCTGGCGATCGGCATCGTACTGATATTTGGAAGACAGAGCGACCGAATGGTTACCCGTTGTACGAATTTCTTAGCGCCAAATTGACCAACATGCATAGTCATGGTTCACGAAAAGAGGCGCTGTGGTCTTATTCAGGAAAAGATGAACGCTTTTGGGGACAATTGGATTTTGATACCACCTCAACTGATCCGACGGTGACCTTTCGAGCGATCAATCACAAGGGCAAGGAACTGAAGGCATTTACGCTGACACTCGGCGAGTTGAATCACGAGGCGGCGAAAGCGGAGCAAAAACCACCAGTAGTTAAACCGTAAACAATGACGTCAACTAGTTCATCCCAAGCACGAACGTTTCAGAATAGCGTAAGGCGCCAGTGTAAGCATCGTGGAACTGGAAAATTACCTGCGGATGAGGGAATGCAAACCAGCGCTCCCCATTCCTCTCTACAGGATTATTAAAGACGTTATTGACTTGGACCACGCAGTAATGAGGGAAGGTACGATTAGCTCTTGGGATGTCCACCATCGCATAGCTGCTCCAGCGGATATCGCAGGCGCGTGGACCGTACTTGAACCTACCGTTAATTGGTCGTCCCCCTTCATCCTTCATTGGTGCATGATTAATGGAGTTGTGTGGCCCACTTGCAAATTCATAGACGTTATCAGTTATTTTAATAGCGAAGCTGTTGTGCAAATCACCGGTGAGCACAAAGACGCCCTTATCAAGTTTGTCCCAAAAATCGATTAGTTCCTCACGTTCCTTCAAAAATACCGTCCAAGCATCATCCTTCTTAATGGTAAGCTGTTTGTCATCCCCTCCTCCACTGCCCACGTGTGGCA
>SHBV01000095.1 GCA_004211885.1 Verrucomicrobiaceae bacterium | reverse complement strand
TTCGAGCTCCAGTTAACTGAATAACCATTGCTAATTGAGCCGTTCGCTCCGCCCTGAGCACCTTCGCCACCGTCAGTGCTTACCCATCCAGTCGATGGGACAACACCAGCAACGGTCGCTGAGTCCATGGTCGCTTCCGCGTTTCCACGGTCACTGTTAAAGCTTACTCCTCTGGATCCTGTTCCAGGTCCGAGGTCTGTGATGTTACCGACGAGGGCAAGCTCTGCGGTGTCGGGGATGCCGTCTCCGTCACCGTCCACTGGTGCGAGATTAATTGGGCTCTGGCCTCCTGCGAGTGCCTTGACCTGGCGAGCCGTGAGAGGCTCAAGCCATACTGCGACCTCGTCAACGAGTCCGCGGTACTGAGCTTCACCGTTATTACGGGCACCGACAATCAGGTCGCCGTTGCCGTTCGGTGCTTTCTTGCCGCCTGTCCAGTCAACTTCACCGTTCAGATAAATGGTTCCAACGTCAGCGGCTCCGTCATAGACGAATGTTGCGTGTACCCACTCACCTGCGTTCAGTCTTGTGGCTCCGTTCGTGTCTGCTCCCCAGTGCGCCTGGTGCAGGAATCCACCGTTACGGATACCGTTGTGGATACCTTGGTTGGTCTGACCGAAGAGGAACTTGTCCCCGCCGATGTCACTAGGCTTGATCCATGCTGCTGCTGTGTAGCTGCCTTCACCGTCAACGATGTTTTGTATGGCATCACCAGTGCCTGCGATGCTGAGGAATCCGCCCTGAAAGTCAGCTCCAGTGCCTGGAGTCGATCCCTTAGGTGCTCCTGATCCACCAATGGTCAACTGGTCAGGACGATTGATTGCACCGTTAAGACCGTTGGCACCCTTGTCGGCAACAGAGTCACCTTCCTGGTCCTCGAAGTCATAATAAGCTGCGACTGCCGGTAGCGGCGGAGGCGTTGGTCTGCCAGCTGTGATAACAAGGTTATCAATGAATAAGTCCTGGTTCGCTCCACCGACCCGAGCTGAGAAGTTGAATGTGTATCCATCATCACCAGCGAAGGCTCCGGTATCAACGTTTGTAAAATCAGCGTTCGTTGTGAGTCCGGTCGTGTAGTAGGTCGCTCCTTTCGATGGATCCCAGCGAATCTCAACGCTTCCGGTCTTCCTTGAGTCGTCTTCAAGGATCACACCATTAGCAAAGGCGAGCTGACCAACGTCCTCTCCGTCCAATACTCCAGAGATGTTAACTCCCTGCTCAGCGTCTCCGTTACGCCATGTGTCCACCTCAAAGGAGATGTTCTGATCAGTCTTACCGGACATGCCTTCCTCAGCAGCACCAAGCTCTCCGAGAGCCGCGCTACCAAAGTTAAAGGAGAATCCGTCAGCAGGGTCATTTGCACCCGCTGAATCAAAGAGTTCATAATCAAATGTGGCTGTGAAGCCTAGCTGAGTGCCTGGTAGGCCAGGAACAGAGAAGCTTGAGAAGCCGAGTCCCTGTCCGTCGATCGTTAACTGAAGGCGATCGCCCTGAACTGATGCTGCCTGACCGGCAATCACTGATCCGTCACCGAGGTCCTTAGTTCCATCTTCAAATCCATCAAAGTTTTGTGAATAGACTGCGGGGCCAGTAGTATTTATGACAATTCCTTGAAGAATTGGATTTCCGTCAGCGGCGACTTGGTCAGCGCCACCAAGATTGTTCTGCAACTTGACCGCTATGGTTCCGTCTGCAGTTGAGGTAAATTCCCCGCTATAAGCAAAACTGTTCGAATTAGTCCAGGTTCCGTCTCCACCTTCGGAATTGAAATTATCGACAGCGAGCTCGTCATTTACAGCGATGTCCCATCCTCTGTCTCTGTCAGCGCCCTCATTAAATAGTAATTGGATCTTATAAGTAGTTCCTCCTGCGAGTCCCGAAACAGCGATGTCTATTGGGGCCGGTGCTGCGGACCATCGAATGTCCCTCATGATTTCACTGAGTGATGCGGCAGAACCTTCTGTGCCACCAGTGAAAGCGGGGCCGCCTCCTCCGTTGGACCAGTTATCAATAAAATTAGTCGCTGTGGTTTTGACAGTAACGTCACCAGCGGTCACGCTACCTTCATCACCGACGCCTTCCCCAAGACCTGCTCGGTCAGTAAGGAATGTGACACCGTTCACGGTCGAATCGCCATTACCATAAACATCAACAGCGATGACTGTTGAGTCCGGGTCTAGGCCAAGATCATCAGGTCCAGCGAACTCGGTCACTGATCCGGTTATAACTTCAAATGCTGAAACGTTATTAGTTGAAAACACTAACAATGTAACAACGGCTACGAGTAGGGCATAGAAGCCCTTAAGGATTTCGTTTTTCATGGAGGTTTAGATATTAGTTTTTATATTGTGGAGTATAATTTCAGAACCTGGTCTGAAATAGTCCAAACCAGTAATTAAGCGTTTTTCGCAAAATTTTGTTACAAAGTCGAGAATAATAAATAATTTTATAAATTAATTTTTGAGCTCTTTACTGCTAAGAAATGTTAATTACCTAAATGAAAAGAATCTCTTATTTTTCACACAATAGGTTGCGGTGTGCTGATGCTTGGTGTTCTTTCCCGGTTCGCTTTGTTACTTAAAAAAAACTGATATTAGCCTAATAAACGAACCATGATTAATCCAGATCGAGCCACGCTCGATTTTTTAAACAGTTTTTCTGAAGAGTCCCAAAAGACCGGTGAGCATTGGCACCGTGAAGGGTGCGTGACTCAAATCTTTGGTAATTATCTTTTGATAAGAGGAACCTTAGAAACTCCTGAAGGACTTAACATTGAGACTAGCTTAACAATGCGCGGTAATGGCTGGGAAGGTGATTCTGATAGTGAGGAGGGACGAGACTGTCCGGGCCTTTATGCTACCATGCTTGAACGATTGGAGAGGGGAAGGAATCTTCCTGAATCTCCTAATGAAATTGGCGACACTCCATTACCGATATTACTTGAAGAGAGTCTTGGACGTGAACTTGATGATGAAGAAGAAGCTTACTTGTCTAAGCTTGAAAAGCGTTACCGTCGATTTGCTATTGGAAAAGAAATTTTTGATCATGATTTAATTCGTCTTGAACCTAGATGGGAAGTGACCGGGTATGAATCTTTGGAGTTGTGGCCGAACCCTCCGAAAAATATCGCTGAGTTTTGGAATTATATTGCTTACGCATTTGAGAAAAAGGGTCTCGGTTTCCCGCCGTTCATGAAAGGTGTGACGGACCTGAGTCATACCCAGTCAAAGTTAATGAGTTGGGAACATGAAAGGAAAGTCTCAGAGTGGAGCGAAAGGATAGGTCAATTCATAGATGGCCCGGGTAAAGAAGTTGATTCGAAGGACGGCGAATTCTGTCTGGAGATTACAACGAACCGGGCCAATCTTAAGTGGAGACAACTGGGGGAAGAAGAATTTTCGACTTTGTCGACACAAGAAATACTAGCATTAGTTGAGAAATACGATTCGGGGCTTCTCCAAATGGATAGTGATTCGGAATTGTTATGGGCCTCTTACCTTAATTTTAGAGGAAAAGCAGGGAACGAAGAGATCCGACTCGAATCGGAACTTGCTGGAAGGTTTTTAAATGAACTTTTCAGAAGGCCTTCGCTACGCTCAAAGTTAGTCGATCTGGATGGAGAGCCTATCAGAATATCTGATATTAAGTTAAATTGGCTATGTGATATTGATTCTTCTTCAGTCACTGGCGATTGGAGACTTTATTTAATGATGGAAGATGAGGAGGTAGTGCCTCATTCTTTAAGGTTATTGCCTGGCCCTGATAATTTTTATCTTTCTGATGATGCTGTTTTTGAAGGGCCACTTAATTGGTCAAATAATACTGACGTTAGTCCAACGTACCAATTGCCTAGGGAAGTGATAGAAAGTGCAACTGGAGTTGCGTTTTTAAAACGGGCAGGTGCACGAATGCCAGCGTCCCTAGAAGAGAGGGTCGATGATGCGCTGATGGAGGTCACTGTTTCGGCAAGTATAATTAATGGTTTAAGTTCGGCTGAGAGCGAACATTTAATGCTGAAGTGTGGTGCTCGTGATCAGGGTAAGACCCGTTCAGAAACTCTCAGTAGTGACGGATGGTCTGTACTTGAAATGGAAGAACCTGATAACGGGAGGATCATGCATTATGACCGTACTTCACTTCATCGGGCAGAGCCATTCATTGGTAAAATTGCAAGCTCCTATGATGTTGACCATGATGCGTTCAAAGCAAAGCTTTCAAAAACATTTCCTAAGAAATTTACTGAATGGGTAGAGTCCATGCCCAAAGGCATTAATCTTGAAGCTGATGAATTGGTAGGCAGTTTACTTAAGGACCCGGTCAAGGCATCGTTGCGCTTTGAAGTGGTCGGTGAGGAAATTGATTGGTTTGATCTTAAGGTCGTTGTTAATGTGGATGGGAAGGACCTTTCTGAAGAAGAAATCCGAGACTTAGTGGAAGCTCGTGGTGATTTTGTTAGGACAAAGGACGGGAATTGGGTCCGAGTCGCTTTCGATTTAGGGGAAGGTCAGAGAGAGGCTGTTGAGCGTCTTGGAATTGATCCTTATGATCTTTCCGGTGATAGCCACAGGATGCATGCACTGCAGTTAAATGATCCTGCGGTCAAAGAAGTTTTTGATGTTAAAGCATGGGATAAAATTTGCAAGAGAGCAGAAGAAGTTAAGCTCCGTGTGAGTCCTGCCATACCATCGAATCTAAAAGCTGAACTAAGACCCTATCAGGTCGAAGGTTTTCATTTCCTTTCTTACTTGGCAACTAATAGCTTTGGAGGAATTCTTGCAGATGATATGGGACTAGGTAAGACAGTACAGAGTCTTTGCTGGATCCTTTGGTTGCGTGGTAGAGCAGAAGGTAAGCCATTACCCAGTTTGGTGGTATGTCCGAAGTCAGTCCTCGATGTATGGTCTGGAGAAGTGAAGAAATTTGCTCCAGACATCCGTGTTCAGGTATTACGGACAAAAGATGAATTGGATATGGATTCTTTGAGGGAAGATGTGGATCTTCTTGTTCTTAATTATGCGCAATTGCGGGTCGGGGAAGAAAAGCTTACTAAGCAAGAGTGGTTAGCTGTAATATTAGACGAGGGGCAGCAAATAAAGAATCCGGATTCAATGGCGGCAAAGGCTTCAAGGAAGCTCCAGTCGGAGAATCGAATTGTTCTTACAGGAACGCCCATTGAGAATCGTTTAATGGATGTCTGGTCATTGATGGCTTTCGCTATGCCGGGTGTTCTCGGTGATAAGAAATATTTCCGTAAACGCTTTGATAGGAGAAAGGATGCCACTGCACAATCTCGTTTATCGGCGAGGCTAAGGCCTTTCCTTTTGCGGAGGACCAAGGGACAAGTGGCAATGGATCTTCCTCCTCGAATTGAAGAACAGGTGTACTGCTCAATGGATGAGGCTCAGACTGAAATTTATCAGAACGAGATGAAGAAGGCCAAAGAGACAATTCTTGGGATGGGTTCCGAAAAAGAGTTACGCAAAAACAGCCTAATGGTTTTACAAACATTAATGAGATTGCGGCAGATATGCTGTCATCCGGCACTCCTTGATTCGGCACACTCAGGGGCTGAAAGTGCAAAACTTAATGCGTTATTTTATTTACTGGATCAACTCCGAGAAGAAGGACATAAGGTCCTAGTATTCTCACAGTTTGTTAAGATGCTGGATATTATTAAGGATAGGCTAGAAGATGAGAATCGACCCTACAGCTATTTGACTGGACAGACTCAGGACCGTGGGAAAGTCATTGAAGAATTCCAGACGACGGAAGATCCTTCAGTCTTTTTACTCTCACTCAAGGCAGGTGGAAGTGGTTTGAATCTTACTTCCGCTTCTTATGTTATTTTGTATGATCCTTGGTGGAACCCTGCAGTTGAGAATCAGGCAATCGATAGGACTCACAGGATAGGGCAAAAGAACCGAGTCATTGCTTATCGTTTATTAATGCGAAACACCATAGAAGAGAAGGTTCGTGTTTTGCAGGAGCAAAAACAACAAATGTTGGATGATGTTCTTGGAGAAGAGGCCTTTTCTCGTAGTCTAGAAATGAAGGATATCGAGTATCTTTTCAGCCCTGATAAGGACATTGAAGAGGATGGTCAGGAAGTTGAGATCATTGAAACTGAGGAATGGATTGATGAAAAATAGCCTATTTTAATGGATATTTAATTATTGAGCCGTAATTGTCCCATAATCTGATGTTCATCTTTACTGCATTGAAAATTTAGCAAAAATACCTATTTTATAGTTTTTTAGGCATAAATGTGGATTTTTTTGATGATTGGTATTATTTATTTCTAAAGTTAGTTCTGGCTTGAAGCTTAAAGGATCAGTCATATCATTACATTCAGGGGAATATAAAAATGAAAATTAGTAGCTTAGTCTTAATCTGTACGATCTTCTCATCGTTAGTTGGTATTGTTTCTGCAAAGGTTTTTGAGGATCAGTTCGGCCGCATAATGAACGCGGAACTTGTTTCTCATACTGGTGCAGAGGGAGAAAATATAACCATTAAAAAGAGCGGTAAAAAGATAGTCGTGAAGGTCGCGCTTTTTAGTGAGAAGGATCAAAAGTTTATAAGAGGATGGATGAAAGAAACGCCTCCGACCCTCGATTATAATTTCCGAGTAGAAGTTGCAAAAAAAGAGATCCAAGCAAAGTCTTCTGCTAACCCTTTTGAGAAGTCATCTGCAGAGAAGACGGCTTTTCTGATGAGATTAACAAATTTGACCAGACAGCCAGTCAGTGGATTAAGAGTTGAGTATCGGGCTTACATGAAAGATTATGGTGGTGGACGTTCTTCTGATGAGAAAAGTGATGATGATGATAAAGAGGGTAATAGAGGAGGACGTGGTGGTTTTTCAGAAGAGCAGATAGAAGAATATTTGCGTAGCCGGTTTGGAAGGGGGAGAGGAAGTCGAGGAGGTTCTCGCGGATACTCAGCTAAGCCTAAGATAACTCATGTGGAGGAATCTAAAGACATTGAAGAAGCATTAAATTATAATCAATCAGTAACTATAGAGTCCAAGGCGATGAGACTCGATTCAGGTAAGAATAGATACTCTTCAGGTAAATGGAGAGATGAGTTGATAGGGGTGATTGTTAGAGTTTTTGAACCAGGCGGTGAAATGGTTTACGAGTACAGAGACCAGTCTACAAAGGAGTATATATGGGCTGAGAGTAGTGGTCCAGTTCGTGGATTTACGGATGAAGGATCTGATGATCGGTTCGATGATGTGAATAAGCCGACCCGTGGTTTTACTGGGGAATAAACCTCAGCGATTCAAATTAACCAACTGTGTCAGTGAATTCTTTGGCCCGGTAATGCGCCTTCGTCTGGTGAGACTAGATAGACTTCTTTTCCTCCTGGCCCAGAAGCAATTACCATTCCTTCGCTGATTCCGAATTTCATTTTGCGTGGTGCAAGGTTTGCTACCATAACCACTAGCCGGCCCACTAATTCCTCAGGTTCATAAGCAGACTTGATCCCTGCAAAAACATTCCTTCTTTCATCACCACCAAGGCTGAGTGTCAGTTGTATTAATTTTCTTGCTTCTGGAACTTCTTTAGCTTCCACAATGCGTGCGACTCGAAGGTCAGGTTTCATGAAATCATCAAAACTGATCTCTTCAGACAATGGTTCTTCTTCTAGAGGCGATCCACTGTCGTTCCAGTTAGAACTTTTCGCTTCAACGTGAGTGCTTGCTAGTTCTTTGGTAGCTTCTTCTTTGCTTTCTTCTGTCATAGATTCAATGTTCTTGGGGTCAACACGGTTCATCATGTGTTTGAATTTATTTAATTTAATACCAGTCAGAGGAGAGAGGCTTTGGTCCCAGGACTGGATAGGTTCGCCGAACAGTTCTTCTGTCTTTTTTGAGAGCGAAGGTAAAACAGGAGATAGATAAATGACTAGCTGTCTAAATATGTTAAGTGCAATTGTGCAAACGTCTTGTAGTTCTTTTGATTTTTCAGGATCCTTACGTAATTCCCAAGGAGCATTTTGCTCCACGAAAGGATTTGCTTTGTCAGCGATTTCGAGGATTCGGCGCATCGCATGCGAGTAATTGCCGGCCTCATAATCTGCGGCAATTTTATTCCCTTCTTTGGCTGCTGATTCGAAGAGGCCTCCATCGTCCGGATATTTTTCAGAGAGTCCTGAATCGGAGACGAACTTGGCAGTCCTACTAGCAAGGTTAATGACTTTACCAACTAAGTCCGCGTTCACTTTGTTAGCAAAATCCTCAAGGTTCAGGTCAATGTCTTCAACTTTACTGGATAGACGACTAGCGTAATAGTAACGAAGGGCAGATGGATTGAGGTGTTTTAAATATGTTGCCGCTCGAATGAAAGTCCCCTTACTTTTTGCCATTTTTTCACCATCAACTGTAAGAAATCCATGAATGTGAATTTTGGTTGGTAATGAATATGGAGAAGTTTTAAGCATCGCGGGCCAGAACAGAGTGTGGAAGTACTGGATGTCTTTGCCTATGAAATGATGTATTTCAGTTTGATCATTCTTCCACCAATCATCAATATTTTCGTTTTCTCGATTGCACCATTCTTTTGTACTAGCGATGTAGCCGATAGGAGCATCGAACCAAACGTACCAGTAGTTTCCTGGGCTGTCAGGGATCTCAAATCCAAAGTAAGGTGAGGGGCGAGAAATGTCCCAGTCTTTGAGTTTTTCGTTTAGAAAATAATTCTTAAGATAATTGGAACTTTCTGGTGGTAAGGTTCCGCTTTGTGTCCACTCGTCTAAGAATTCATGCAATTTTTCTATATGAACAAATAAGTGTTTCGCGGTACGAGTTTCAGGGACTGTTTCTGAAAGTTTACTGATAGGGTCAATTAGATCTTTAGGGGAATAAGTTTCTCCGCACTTTGAACAGTTGTCACCTGGTTGGTCCAGTGCCTTGCAGAATGGGCACGTTCCTCGAACCATTCTGTCGGCTAGAAATAGTCCTTTCTCTGTGTCATAGAGTTGTTCTATCTCTTTCTCTATGACCATCCCTGCCTCGTTCAGTGATTTCCATATCTCGTTACAGGTTTCCTTGTTGGCTTCACTGTTAGTGCTTCCGTAATGATCGAACTCTATATCAAAGCCAGAAAAATCTTCTTGGTGCGATTTAGACATTTCTGCAATCAGATCCTCCTCGGTCCGACCCTCACTCGCGGCCCTTATCATTATAGCGGTTCCGTGCGTATCATCAGCACAAACGTAAATAGCTCTGTTCCCCTGTAATCTCTGAAACCTTACCCAAATATCAGTTTGAATATACTCTACTAAGTGGCCGAGATGGATATGGCCATTTGCGTAGGGTAGGGCAGATGTTACTAGGATCCTGCGCATTGTAAGTAAGATTATCTATAAGGTTAACCGGTTACAGTTTAGTTAATATCGAACTGAAACCCTAACTAGGATAACTGCAAATATCTTCTTCTATTTCAACTTGCCTCCGATCCCAAGGATAGTTGCGTTCGATTTAGCTGCTTCTGCTTCTTTGATTTGCCCGTTTTTCATATACATTTGGGATAGGGAGGTCCACGCGAGTTGGTCATTTGGCCTTAGATCAGTTGCCATTAGACCTGCACCAATTGCTTCTTTTAGCTTTCCAGATTTCATGAGGGCCATTCCTAGGGCGTGCCAACCGTCGAAGAATTTGGGATCAACTTCTGTCGATTTTTTGTATTTTTCTGCCGCAGAACTGATATTACCTATGGCGATCATGCCATTCCCTTCATCATATAAATCCTGAGCCGATTCTGACATCAACTGGTATCAATGCATTAAGGTTGATTAATGTTACTGGGCCTGCTGCTTAGCAGTAAAAATGTTTTCAGGAGTAGGGTCAGCTTCTTTCCGAGCCTTCGTTAACCAAGACTGAAACAGCAGGTCAATAGTTTCTCTTCGGATTCTGGATTTGATGCCTTTTTTAATTTCTAGTTCCGCAGGATTTGGCTTGATGCGTTTTTCGGCAAGGTAAATTAATATTCCATTTTCATCATCTGTCAGGACCTTACTGAGTTGTCCTGCAGGGGTGGCGTGTTCTTCTTCAGATGCAGCCGTTCCAAAAGTTCCTAAAACAGTTTCTCTGAGGAGCCTATTATCGATCTCTGAACTTGGAGGAGGTGATTTCATGTTATAACTGTATCTCTTGACCGAATGTCCAAGCTTTTCTGCAGCGGCTTTGAATGTGGGGCCGTCTTGAGTTGACTTGGTCAGTTCTGCTTTAGATTCCTCGAGTTTAGTTTTTATGTTCTCCAAGGCTTTCTTTTCAATTAAATTATCTTTGACAATCTGATCAGCTTCTTCTGCTGTCATTTGCTTAGAGTCAATAGTCTCGATTAAATTAATGAACCAAAGCCCTTCTTCGGTATCAACTATTACTGCTTTTTGTGCAGAGTTGTTTATTTCAAATAATTCCCTGATGATTCTTGAGTTATCTTTAATTTCCTCTGGTGGGTTGTCTTGAGCAAAAGGATCTTCAAACTTTTCGTATACTATTCCTGAATTTTGCTCTCCTGAGGATTGTACATAGCGAATTGCTATGGTTGCAAAATCAGCCCCTTCAGCATCTATTTCCTTTTTAAAATTTGTTAGAGTATTTAAAAACTCATTACGCAATGTTTGTTTTTCTTCTACGCTAAGCACTTTAGTTTCTTCGCCAGTACTCACTTGTGCTGGATCTTTGACCTCTTCAGGGTCACTGACGATTGTAGTTTCAGGTGTGGAGGGAAGTTCCTTCTCTTCGACTTTTTGAGGTGTTGAAAGAATTTCTTTTTCTTCCGTGCTTTCGGGCTGGGTCTCTTCCTCAGATTCTAATTTTTCTTCCTGACACCCGTTATTTGCTGGCTCGGGTGCTGGCTCGGGTGCTGGCTCGGGTGCTGGCTCGGGTGCTGGCTCGGGTGCTGGCTCGGGTGCTGGCTCGGGTGCTGGC
>SHBV01000094.1 GCA_004211885.1 Verrucomicrobiaceae bacterium | reverse complement strand
GTGTCTCTGGGTATAGTCGGCCACTATTTGATGCTTCCCTTCCACGCGATAAATGGCCGACGTCACAAGCTTGGGCCTGACAGGCACATCGTCATCCAGAGTATCGACCACGGGACGCGCGGCTACGGTAAAGGCTTTCACTATTTTCGACAGATGGTCCCGATGCAATTCTTCCAATTTCTTCGCAACGGCTTTGTTCTGCTCCATCGATTCAAACCGAGCCTGGCGGTAACTGGAACTGAGGATAAAACCCGCCATGGCATAGTAGTCGCGCTGGTGTATGGCATCGAACTTGTGGTCATGGCAGCGGGCGCAGGCCACAGTCAAACCGAGGAAAGTCTTGCTCATCACATCGACTTTGTTATCGAGGCGATCACATTCGTCCTGACGGAGATCCACCGGGGACTCTAGCATCTCTCCAAAGAAGGGCCAACCGGTGGCTAGGATTGATTCGTTGGCTCCCGTTTCAGGATGCAGTCGCGGGTTTTCCAAGAGGTCGCCTGCGAGATGTTCGGTGACTAGGGCATCATAGGGAAGATCCGTATTAAAGGCACGTACCAGGTAGTCACGATACCGGTAGGCATTGGGCAGAATGGAATCGCTCTCATGCCCGCGTGATTCCGCGTAGCGCACGAGGTCCATCCAATGACGCGCCCAGCGCTCCCCGTAGTGGGGGGAATCCAGCAGCGCACGCACCAGGGTGCGTTTGCGATTCCTGGATGTGTCGTCGAGGAAAGTCTGGATATCCTCCGCCTTCGGCGGCAAACCGGTAATGGCAAAGTATACGCGTCTCATCCACACCCGGTCATTAGCCGGGCCTGCTGGTTTCAATTTCTCAGCTTCTAGCTTCCGGAGCACAAAGCGATCAACCGCATCAGTCGGCCAGGCCAGGTCCTTTACCTTGGGCGGCTCAAAGTACCGGGGCGATTGCCAGATCCAGGGCAAGCGGTTGCGGAATTTCTCGAAGTCGGCCTGCCCGGTCAAGTCCGCTTCCGGTTTAGCAAAAACATAGCTTGCCAAAACAAAGAGACAGAAAAGGCTGATGGTTCTCATTTCACAATCAAGGTATTTCGGCGGAAACTAAAGGTCGAGCCATTTTACATTTTGGCCGAAATTCATGTGCTTATAAAAAAATTGTTGGCTGAATCTCATGAACCCGATCCGAATTGGAAAACTCCACACATATCAAAAAGAAACGAATTAATACGTAAACACCTTTAAGTAACAATCTCACTCAAGCCAAATGGGCTGAGAAATAACACCATTGGTTGCTATATCCCATGCTTCCAAGCGGACCCATGATTTCCCTTTTAAATTGAGTGTCTTTTTAAAAGTTTCCTCTCCAAATGCTTTGGAATCAGTTAATTCGATCCGCTCGCGATAAACTTTTTCTCCATCCCCTGTAACGATCTCAATGAACGACATAGGAAAAGTCCAATTCAGAACTACCTCAAGTTTTGCGACGCCTGATTCCTGAAGTTTTAAGGTCTGCCCTGATTGCTTTCCTTCAAGTATGAAACGCGGCATCAGGACTTCTCCTGTTGAAATAAAGAAAGCACCATCTCGTAGTGCTTTTAGGACAGGATCCCAACCATCCTCGAAACTGGGAATATTATCTAACCGCAAATAATTAATATTTGCATGTGCATAGAATTCCGTAGTTCGATCAACTTCGAATATATCCACCTCACCAACGATATATTTTTTGGCTCCCCAATTAGAAGTATCATCGAGAAGATCTAGAACACGCCAACCTAAGCGGGGCCTTGAGAGATCAGCGGGCATAGCTTTCCAAGCTCCACCAAGATAACGATCAGATTTAAAGAATCGCTCATTCCGATAACGATCAGGATAACCCGTTGAGGACTTAATTCGTGGATGAGCTGCCCACATCAGCCCCTTCTCAAGCTCCATTAATTTTAGAACATCTTCGGGACTGCCCAAGTGATAGATCCTGCCAAATTCAGGGTGTTCTTCGATAAAAGGCTTATCCTTGGATCGTTTCAATACCCACATCACTGGGCGCGGAAAAAAACTAATCCAATGTCCACCGAGGTGCACATTAGGTTCTTCTCCCGGGAGAAGAAGAAAGTCATCGTCCGAAAGGCGTGCGCACTCATCATGCATTGCCTTGAGTAGTGGAAGGGACTTTACGGGATCACGCCGTGATGGACCAAGCCGGTTGTGGAACTCTGCGAGGTGAACAATATCAACCCCAGCCTGCTTGAATACACTAACAAAATCAGGCTTAAACGTTTCTTTGGGGTGTTCCGTTTTCGTGGAGAGCACTAGGCCCACATCTATGGCCTGTCCGCCTCCGTCATTCCAAGAGTGAACAGCCAGCAGGTTGTCGCCCTTTTTTAGGGTTCTCCGGGCCTCAAGACTAATGGGCACCTCACGATATCTCTTGGAGAAACCTTTTACTGAGAAGGCCAATACACCATTGAGATAAACTTCTGTGTCCTCGTCGTATAACACCGATAGCTTAAGAGCGTCAGTCGGAACCTCGTTAAGTTTGAAACTTCTGCGCAACCATATATCCTGAGTATGCCAATCTGTGCCCAGCCTAAGACCAGGCGTTCCCTCCTTACCAAATGCACCTTCCCCCTTTTCCCATTTTTTATCATCGAATGAGGGTTGTATCCAGTCCTTTGATGGTCTCTTCAGGGAATACCGCCAGTCTTGCCCCGTTCGTCGCGAAGTACTGACCACTTCGGCAGAAACCGAATTCTCCCGCTTCTCGCGTAACTCAAGGAGGCGCGTCGTGTGCTCGATGTGGTAGTGGCTGGTAAACGTCTTATGTCCTGGCATCAGGGGGAACTGGTCCCCATGCGTATAGGCTTTCACACGGTCAAAAAGCCTGTCTCCCCGGTCAAGCGAGGCGAGCCAGAAAATTCCTAACTCTTGTTGGGTCCCGGGCGGTGCGTTGAACCAGGGAACCCAACGATCATCTCCCTTTAGATCCTGGCGAATACCAATACCAAATCCTGAAACGTTATTCATGAAATCATTTCCTCTCCAGGTGAATCCAAGATTATAAGCTTCATCAAGTGGGTAGAAATAACGATGAGGTGGCGGGAAGACTGCGAGGCCTCCATTCTCAGTTTCCAGAGCAATTGTACGGTGTCGCACCTTCACAGGCACTGCCGGCTTCGCGATCTCACTAGACCGGTGCAACTTGTCATCGAGTCCGATCCAGGACACAGCTTTATCTTTGGGATCGCAGGTCAATCCGGCGTGATAGAGTAGTGCACGGGCATCCTGTTTTGTTTGGACAACTGACTGAATGTGGATCAGGTCACATCCGGCATAGAGCGTGAAGCGAAGTTTTCCAGAGAAAGTGCTGCCTCCAAGTTTACCAAGTTCGACAATGCATCTGTTACCGATGCTCCGCACGACCACAGATTCGAGTTTAAGTGAGAGCGGGCCAGACTTACTCAGCTTGCGACTAGTTGGGTCAAAAAAGATATTCCAACCGCCGCGTTTCTTCAAGTCACGTTGCCCAATGGATAGAACAGTGATCGGATCGGCGTCGCGCAAAACTACAACTGGTTTACTTTTACCTGATGCTACAGAAATCGATCGTACCAAAGCACCTTGTCCCGAAATATTAAGAGACAATTTAGTTGAACCTTCCGGAGTCTTCCACTCCAATACGATTGTATCCTCATCGAACCGCATGTCCACTCCGCTGGACGGATCGTAAGACTTTGTATTAACAGAAACCGCCTCAGCTTCCCAGTTATAAATAGGTCCTAATAAAATATATAAACCGAATATCATTGATAATTGGATGGACCAACTATTGCCATTTTGTCTTTTATTTAAGTTCATTTTGTATCAGTCGATAATATTTTGGATGGGCTGACCGAAATCCTTTTCTAGGAACTTGTGACACGGCATATCCATTGAGTGGAGGTCTAGACCGAATTGATGGAGGAGGGTCGCATGCACGTCAGTGATGTAGTGCGGATTTTTGGTGGGATGGAATCCAATCTTAAACCTCACTCAGAGTTTCACTGCTTCCTCCAAAGCTATTAGTTTCTACACCCAACTTGTGAAGCATTGTAAGATAAAGGTTGGAGAGTGGCAGTTCGGTATAATTCATCGCACCCTGCCAACCAGAATCGCTACTTATACCAGAAGTTGACTGGTTAGTCTCGTTGCCCTGACCATACTTCAAAAATTGACCATGCTTAAAACCGAGCTTACCGCCGCCAATCAGGAGAAGTGGATAGTTACGTGAAAGATGAAAGGCGCTGGATGCTGATCCGAACAAGAGCGCGGTATGATCCAGCATATTCCCCTCTCCTTCAGGTTCGGGCGTTTCCTTTAGTCGAGTAGCAAAGCGGCCAAGTTCCTCATTAATGAAACGGCAATATTTTCCGAAATTCTTATAACCTTCGGGTTTCTTAGTCTCATGAGAAAGTTGGTGGGTCAGTTTAAATCCCACAGCACGGGCAAGGTAATCGCTGATACCCACGCCATTCTCACGCCCGAACTGGTAAGTGGCCACGCGCGTGGAATCAGTTTTAAAAGCGAGATAAATCAACTCGTACATCGTCTGTACAAACGTGCGAGGATCCTCAGGTGTAATATCGAGTTTCAGATGATCCACATCCACTTGCGGCAGAGGAATATTCAACCACCTCTTGGATCTCTCAATCTTCACCTCGGTGTCACGCACGGACTGTAGATACTCAGCGAGGGTTTCCTGATCTCGCTTGGATAGGGACCGCCCAAGTGATCGGGCATCCTCCATCAGATCATCGAGCGCACTCTGGCTCAGGGCAAGACGTTGAGCAGCATCAGGGCCGGACTTCTCAAAGAGCATATCAAAAATGCGCTTGGGCTTATGCTCGGCTGGAATTGGCTTACCGTTTCGATTGTAGGACATCGTGTGAGCCCCGCGTGGGGAACCGGTCCCACCGTCAGTGGACAGGACCAATGATGCGTGCCGAGTATACTTTCCGGCATGCGAAGAAAAAACCTGATCAAGCGAGATACTGTTTTGATAATCACCATCCGCACCAGTATCGGCACCAGTTAGGAACTGATCCGCATTAGCGTGTCCATGAACACGTCTAACTGCAGGATGTGACAATCCTGAGAAAACCGTCAATTCATTACGTAACGGTTCGAGTGTCTCCATGCATTTAGTAAAAGTAAAATCCTTGCCCTTTCCATGTGGAAACCAACTCCATTCTTTGAAAGAGGGATCCTTTTGCAGTGGCATAGGAACACCATCCGGCAAATAAAAGCAGGCCAGTCGTTTACGCTTCACTGGCTTCCTCGCTGCACGGGCCAAACCAGTGAAGGATTCGAAACATGGCAAAGCCAATGCCACGCCAGCACCTCGCAGAAATTTTCGACGATCCAGTGAAGATATATTCATGGTCTTTTCTCCTTACTCATCATTTTAACTGAAATAAATCACTTTGCACGATAAGAATTACAAGGTCTTTTAGACCATCGCTCTGGTCTCGTAATTTATTTGAGATGAGGTCCACTTGTGAGCGGTCTCCAAAGGTCAGTGGACGACCCAAGGCATAAGTCGACATCTTATGTGAAAGGGCCCGCACGAACTGGTCCTGTCGATTGGTCAGTAAATACTGCTTCAGCCCCTCCATGCCCCGCAGTTCATGCTTATTGAATAATTTGCTGGTAGCATCGACCGGATCATTGCCAATCGAATCACGCCACTTCCCCGCAGCATCAAAATTCTCAAAAGCAATTCCCCAAGGATCGATTTTTACATGGCAGGAAATGCAGGCAGGGTCGTTGCGGTGATCCTCCATGCGCTCCTTGAGAGTAAGTTTAAGTATCTCCGGGTCAGCCAAGTCAATTTCCGGCACGGCCGGCGGTGGCGGTGGCGGTGGATCGTTCAGTAAATTCTCTAATAGCCAAATGCCTCGCTTCAGGGGGTGAGAATCTTTACCATCCGAATTCATTGCTAATAGACCAGCCTGTGTAAGAACACCTCCTCGGCGATCTTCCGGTGAGAGTTTTACCGAACGAAATTTATCTCCGACCACCTCTGGTAAATCATAATGCCGTGCTAGCCGATCATTCACCATTGCATAGTCCGAATCTAGAAAGTCCATCACTGACCAATTACGCTTTAAGATCTCATTATAAAAGGCAACTGGCTCCTCCCTCATCCCATCCATTAACAACGGATCAAAATGGCGGTATGCCTTCTTATCCACTTTCAGGAAATCGAGTAATTCCAATCCTAACCATTGCCGAGTAAAGTGAAGGGAAAACCGGTCAGCCTTCGGGTCAGACAACAATCGAAGTGTCTGCTCCTTTAACACACCCTGGTCACGCAATTTACCGTTAGCAGCAAGGTCCAATAACTCAGTATCAGGCAAACTACTCCACAGGAAAAAGGAAAGCCGGCTGGCCAATTCAAAATCTGAAATGCGTTGGCTCCCCTCATCAGAAGGCTCGCTGGCTAAGGCCAGGTACAAAAACTTGGGCGAAGACAATACAGTAGCCAAGACCTCTATCATCGCTTCTTGGAAGTCATTACACTGAGGCCTCAACTTTTCAAAGAGAGCCAACTTTTGGTCAATTTCGACCTCAACTATCTCGCGACGCCATGCGCGGCGCATGAACTTCATCAATACTTCTCGGGCATATTTCTTCTCGTTCGCCTTATCATTGCTCTCAAAGAATATTTGGGAGTGCGATTTTGGCGGCCATAGTTCATGAAACGGTGCTGTAATTTCGAGATAATCGATCTGTACGGCCACTGGTGTACTCGAACAGTTCTTGAAAGATAAAAACTCTGCAGGGTTCGGCAACTGGCCAAGCTTCTGAATATGGCGATAGGCGTTACGAGCAATTTCACTCAGCCGCACGTCCCAATGATAAAAATCCGGTGCATCTGGTTGAGCCGTAATAGTGATATCCCGCTCACTTGCACGTACCAAAACACGCGAATCATTACTGGCTTGGTTACCAAAAAATAAGCGCAATGTCGGTGAATGTTTACTTTCTGAATTCACTCGCGATGCCCGAATGCGTACGCGCATAGTCCCAGTGTCCGGAAGACTATCGCCCACATCGAAGATGTATTTTTTGTTCGCCGGAATTACCACCACACCGTTTGAAATCGGCGGGGCATCAGGCCTAATGATAATTGGCTTCCAAGCATACTTTGCGCCGCCATAGCCCCACCGCGTCCCGATGCCCTGCCCAGTTATCAGATTTTTAAAGTGCGCATCATTTAACCCTCCTAGATATTTGTTTCCCTGATTCTTTAATGCCTCTTCACGGGAAAGATTTTTTTCCTGCATTTGCTGAAGGGTAGCCTCTACATTTGCCACATACTTAGCATCGATTTGAGCTGCCGCAGATTTCATGGTGACTCCATAGTAAACTGGTTTAGGTCGCACACCGCGCACCGTCGCTAGGGCCAAGGCCTTACGTGCCAAATTTCGGTATTGTTGCAACTGTACCACTGTCATCTGCAACATCTCAGAGCTATTTTTAAAACCGTCTTCAGACACTGACTCGGGGGGTAAATCACGAGAAAGGTCATGCGGTAAATCCAATAGGTCCTGCATTACATACTTGTACTCGTAGCGAGTCATCCGGCGAAATGACGTATGATCCTGCTCACTGCGTCGGACCTGTGATGCAACTTGAATCTCACCAGATAACCAATCCACAATCCGCGCTTTTTCATCATCAGCCAATTGCACCTTTGCATCCTCCGGCGGCATCTCACTATTGCTAATAACGTTGAACACCTCTAACCACCAACTAACATCCTTTCCTTTCAGTAAATCTGGATCCAACGTATCAATCCGAAACTTTCCTTTTTGCTTTTCCGGACCATGGCACCCTACACACGTCGCTTTCAGGACCGGCTCCACTCCCTTGCGAAATTCCTCAAGATTGGCTTGTGGCAGCTCCACAGCAATTAACGAACTGAGCGGAAGCATCAGGGAAACTGCAAAAATGACCCGTACGATTTTCATGTAGCCTTTATCGAATTCAAGGTAATCAAGGTGCCTCATCTTCGCCAGAGGTAATTTACGGCCTCCCCACTTTTTTGGCGGCGACTTTTCAATTAGAAAATTATTCTTGTAGAACTTTTCCTTTCGAAAACTAGGCGTCTTCAAGAATTTTCAGGGACACTTCTTCAACCATTCCTTCTACCTTGGCTTTGTACTCGAGCATGTGCGGAGCCGTAAAATGAACTTCGAGATGAGGGAATGATTTCCATTTCTCGATGACAGTGACAACGTTCACATTCGTTTCCTGAATAGGAACGCTGGTCTGGAAGTCCACCACGGCGGAATATTCCATGCACCCCTCTTCCTTGAGAACCTTAGGAACGTTAGCCTTAAATATTTCCAGGAACGCGTCGCGCTCGGAAGCTTTTATTGTAATGGATGCTATTACGTGAATCATTGTTTTAAAAGATTTTTGAAAAGAATAGAGGGAAAAGGTTCATGCAAATGTAAAAAACTGTTGTGAAGAGGATCAATATGGATTGATGGATTCTTTTCATGCCTTGATATGTCCTATTCTTCTTTTAATGGAATCGAGTTAATCGTGGCATAAATTGTTTGTTCGAAGGTGGTGCCATTTTTGGATCTAAGTTTGTAGCTTAGAGAGATCGGCGGTTCTACAGAAACATTACCTTTCTCATCAGTTCGGTCAGAGAGGGCTTCTTTACTGATATCGGGAACATTAATTTCAACGGTTCGGGGATTAATTAGGTGAGCTTTTCCAAGTTCATATGCAGGTGGCTCAGGACCTTTTTTAGAGTCATCTTCCCTGAAAGCTCTGAAGGCTGAGGATTTCACTGAGGCAGGATCGAGGTCAGCGGCAAATGTCAGCCGTATCCCAGAACCTGACACCGACGCATCACAGACCCCAACCATATCTTCTTCGGCATGTCGAACCCTATAAATGACTCCGTCAAGTGGGGCAGTCGTGTCCCAACCTTTGTGGCATGTTATGTATACCTGATTATCAATGGGGTGAAGGCGGGGACGCATCGCGCCAGAGTCCAAATCGAAAGGAAACCGTACCGCAAAACCATTAGGGTACGGTTCAATGTCCTGAATGAAACAGTAAAAAGCTGAGCAACGACTGTAAGAAGTGTGGATAACTGTACCGCTCAAGGGCCCCCACTTTTCAGCATGTGACCAGCACTGACCTCCACTAGAACTGTCTACTGAGGCCGGGAGCCTCACAAGCATCGGAACCGTTCGTGAATTTTCGTAGCCATATTTGGCCCCTTTCTTTGCTAGGAAAAAACCATTGTATACTTCTTTGCCGCTCGGATTATCAGTTATGGTGACCCAGTCATTCGGACCACCGGCACCCATACCATTGGGATTACGCAAGTCAGTGCCTACGAACTCGGCAGATTTACCGTCCGGGCTAACCTTAACCACACCACCAGTCAAAGGTGATTTATAGCCTGACTGGGAAAAGTAAAAGTTTCCGGCCCGGTCCGTCTGAAGGTCATAAATGAATGCGTGATAACTTGCGCCGATCTCATCCGGTTCCTCGTAAAAATTCTCATAGAAGTCCGCCTCGCCGTTACCATTAAGATCATGCAATCGGGTAATTCGATCACGGCCACGAACGTAAATAGTATCATCGACAATTTTTAGTCCTAAAGGTTCATAGAGACCAGCCGCGTACCGGCTCCATGTCAGGGCCTGAGGATTCTCTTTGTCCCAACTCACTATCCAAACGTCTCCACTCAAAGTGCTAACAGCCATTCGGCCGTCACTGAAAAAATCCATTGCCGTCGTACGCATCCAACTGCCCCATGGATTAGCTAATGGAACAGTCAGCTGATCCAAAGCATAACCATCAATACTCTTGCCCGTTGCGACTGCCGTCTGCACTTTTTGTGGCCAGCGGCGTGGTCCGCCCTTCGTGTGCTTCTCTATATCGTCTTGACCGGTTCTGAGAGGCGAATCACCCATGGCGACGGAAACCGAAGTGGGGGTTTTTGATGGCGGAAAAGAAAGCCAGGTCGTTCCTCCTTCTCCCTGCACCAACTTTCCACCCGTTGCCTTCAAACCACCACTCGCCACCAAACAAAATAGTTTATTATCTCCAGGACCGACCTTGAAATTACGCCACACTATATTGCCATCTTCACTGGCTCCCGGAGATTCGAGTATATCGCGACTACCAACGCTATAACTAAGAACAACCGTATTACCATCCAAATAGAGACCCTTATAATGATAATGGTCGCGGACCTTGGGCGCTTTTGGTTCACCAACACTCCAGCCAATGGCATCTATATTTGTGTATGATGGGGAGCTTCCCGGTCTGAGGCAATATTCGCCTTTGTAGCTGGTGTGGTGCGTATTATCAGTGTTCGCAAGCTTACCCTGCCATAGGCCACTTACGCTGAGCCGATGAGCATCGTAGCAGATCACGGCATTGCCCGGCAGATCAACAATGATCGCCTTCTCAGTGACGTTAGCAATATACTCAGCGTTCTTGTCCTTGATGGCGCTGTAAGCAACGCCATGCTGCATGAAGGGGCCATAAACCATGTTTTTGCCACCGGTCCCATCGATCATTCCAGGCGCAGCCTCAACCTTTTGAACCTTGGACTCTTGTTCCTTCTCGTCAGCCTTAGCAATGGCAGGAAGTTGAGCAAAGTAATCATTGCTCGGCGTGAAGTATTGCGTTGGATTATTTTTCTTTAGAATCAATTCGCTAATAAAATGAGCAATCTGATATCGTTCCTTCGGTGTCAGGACAGCGTCCCAGCGAAACATCAATCCGTTACCGTAACTGATCGTTTTCCATAGAGAATAAGGATCACTGCCAAACTTCAGCTCATCTTTGGCAAATCGTCTAGCTAGTGGGTTAAGTGCAAGATCACCGTCCTTACCATGGCAAGAAGAACAATGCACAGCGTAGAGTTCACGGCCCTCCTTAGCGTCATCATTGTTCAGCTCCTTGATCGTTACGACATGATCGATAGGCTCAGCAGCTTTTATCCCAGTAATCCCAGTAACGGTAAAGATAATAGCCAGAGAGAATAATTGTAAGAGCCTCATTTTATTTTTT
>SHBV01000093.1 GCA_004211885.1 Verrucomicrobiaceae bacterium | reverse complement strand
GGGTAATTTTCGTAACACTTTTGCCGGAATGAAGCTCCTCTGTTCTGATGAACCGGGAAAAGAAACGGCCGTTCGTTTTAACGGGACGGCACTCGGGGCCTATGTCTTGGCCGGTCCTGACTCTGGTGCCCTTGAGGTTAGTTTGAATGATGGTCCTTGGAAGGCTCATGATCTTTATCATCGTTATAGTAGGGGCCTTCACTATCCACGAACTGTGATGCTTTTGACTGACCTTAAGAGGAAAGAGCATCGGGTCCGTTTAAGACTAAGCAGCAAGTCAAATCCAGCCAGTAAGGGCACAGCGGCTCGGATACTGCAGTTCACGGTTAATTGATTTATTATTTCATGTGTTTTGATGGGCTTTAAATTAATGTATTAAAAAGATGCTCGAAACGAACTTCTCTAACATTGACTGGTTCATTGTGGTGGCTTATTTAGCCGGCACCGTAGTCATTGGACTGTGGGTGAACCGGTACATTAAAGGGATGGGAGATTTCCTTGTGGCAGGAAGATCGCTTCGTACACGTTTAGGTATAGCAACTATGATCGGATCAGAGCTTGGTCTGGTCACTGCAATGTTCGCAGCTCAGAAGGGTTTCACGACTGGATTTTCAGCTTTTCATATTGGACTCATGGCAGGAATAGCTACCCTGATCGTTGGTGTTACGGGATTCATTGTTGTTCCATTGAGGCGGATGGGAATCATGACTATCCCTGAATTTTACGAGAAGCGTTTTCGTAGTCGCTCTCTTCGGATAGTAGGTGGGTTCATTCTTGCTGCGGCCGGAATCTTAAATATGGGCCTGTTTCTCAAGGCCGGAGCAGTGTTCGTTTCTGGGATTACCGGGATCGATGATGATGCCGTGAAATGGGTAATGACAGTGATGATTGTATTAGTTCTCTTTTACACATGCCTCGGAGGAATGGTTTCTGTTATCATTACGGATTACATTCAGTTCGTGGTACTTTCCTTTGGGCTCCTCCTCACTTGTGTCATTGCAGTGCAAAAGATTGGCTGGTCAAAGTTGGTGGATGGTGTTGAGAGGATCTATTCAGATCAGGGATTTAATCCATTAGTGGCGGAAGGAGTCGGTGGTTCTTACGTCAGTTATATGTTTTTCCTTGGGGTCATTTCGTGCGCTGTGTGGCAGACAGCAGTGATGAGGGCCTGCGCGGCTGAAAGCGTAGCCGTGGTAAAGAAAATGTATTTGTGGTCCTCTCTTGGCTTCATGATTCGGTTCCTGATTCCTCAGTTCATTGGAATTTGTGCTTTAGTCTATTTTTATGACATGGGTGCACCTGGTCCTTTCTTTGAGAGTGGGTTCCTTTGGGGACAAGTCAGCAATGATCCCGATGTGACAATGAAGGCGATGCCAATTTTTCTTGGGAAGCTCCTCCCCGTTGGGCTATTGGGAATTGTAGCGGCTGGGATGATTGCCGCTTTCATGTCAACGCATGACACTTACCTTTTGTGCTGGTCCTCAGTGTTGACGGAGGACGTCGTTAACCCGTTAGCCTCGAAAAAAATGTCACAAAGGGCCAGGATCGTTCTGACTAGGACATTTCTTGTTATGATTGCAGTCTTTTTGGTCATTTGGGGTCTCTGGTACGATTTGGGCCAGGACCTCTGGGACTACATGGCAGTGTCCGGATCAATCTATTTCACTGGGGCCTTCGCAATACTGTTACTGGGACTTTATTGGAAATTGGCCAGTACTGCAGGGGCCTTCTCGGCTCTCTTCATTGGCACTTTAGCTGTGATTGGGCTTAAGCCAGTCCAGGCAGCATTTGGGATGGATGAATTTTTCAAAGAGAAGGGAATTGAGAGCCATCACATTGGCCTGACGGTTTCTTTTATCGCAATCATTGCAATGATGGTCATGTCCGTGGTCGTTCCTGATCAGAAAGAAAGAACTGAAAATTTTAACTAAGACTGATTATGGAAGGATGGATTATTTTTTGGGGAGCCTTACTGCTCGTGACTCTGATCATATACACATTCCTTGTAATGTATGTTGCTGTTGGAGGAGTCAGTGACATACGCAAGATGTTCAAGTCCCTCTCCGAGAATGAGGATCCAGAAGATTTAGACTCTCAGGAACTGGATGAGGAATCATTAGAGTCCTGAGCGAACAGCCTTATCGAAGCTCTTTGCAGAGGATAAGACTTCATCTATTGGTCCTGTCATCTTGATGAATATGGGTCCGCCTTCGCATTCTATGATTGCTGCGCGCATGGCGTAGTTAGGCATTGGGACCTTTTGACCGAATGGTGAGCCACTCATGTATGTGCCTTTTGCAGAAACAGTGGTGATTTTACTCTTTTTAACTTCTACCTTTTCCACTTTCGTAGACAATTTTTCTTTGGGCTCTTTGAATTGACCAATCCATCGGTCCACATTGGCTTCGACGCTTCCTCCGCTACCTGCTCCAAAATAAAAGACAACGATTTCAGCTTTGCCATTTTTGTACTGGGCTTTTCTCATTCTTGAGCTTGGTTTTTCCACTTTCCAGGATGAAGGCACTTCAAAAGTTCTCTCGGCCACTTTGAATTGGTTTTTGTTTTCTTCCCCATGAGCTAGTCCGGCCCAGAATAGAAATGGTATTATTAAAAGGTATTTCATTATTTATTTTTTGTATTTAATGTTCATTTTATATCAGCTTTTTGCCAGGATAAAATCCAAACCTGCGACTTTAATCAATCTTGTTGCTGTGCTTTTCCCTTAGCTGTTAAGTTACCAGAGAATATGAGGAAAAATTGGACCGTTTTATTATTTTTATTCTTCTTTTGTGGTCTTGTAAGAGCCGAAATTAAATTCAATGAAGGGGACAGGGTGCTACTCTATGGGAACTCATTCATAGGGAGGATGCAGCAGAACGGTTTCTTTGAGGCGGCCCTGCAACTGGCGAACCCTGAGAAGAGCATTGAATTGCGTAGTCTGGCCTGGACCGGTGATGAGCTGGGCTATCGTCTTCGTCCTGAAAGGTATGTGAATCATCTTAAGAAGCTCTTGGACCAGTGGTCCGCGGACCATGTCATTTTAGGATTCGGATTATATGAATCTTTCGCTGGGGACTCAGGGATTGAGAAGTTTAAAGCCGACCTGAATGGTTATTTGGATGAAATGAAGAGGAGACACCCTGCAGCGAAGATGGTTCTTCTCTCGCCCGTGGCCACTGAGGATTTGGGGCATTCTCATTATCCTGACCCGGTAAGAAGGAATAATGAAATCAAATCCTATGTGGATACAATGGCTGCAATCGCTGACCACAGAAAAATTCAATTCATTAATTTATTTGAATTTACTAAGGCTCAGTACGCGAGTCATAAAAAGCCACTCACTGATAATGGTATTCATCTCAATTCCTATGGCCACGAGTTAGTTGCTGGCCAGTTATCAAGAGCCATCCTAGGTGATCGGACATATGATGGAATGGACAAGGAACGTATCAAGTCCATAGCCAGGGCCGTTTCACGTAAGTCTCATTATGTTTCTATAGTCGTACGACCGGTCAATACGGTTCTTTACTTCGGAGTCCGTGGTCGGGCCAATGAGTATAATACTGAGATACCGCGTTACCATGAACTGATCAAGAGATCCGATGAGCATATTCATGCCATGGTCAGGGACCAAAGGCTCGAATTTGATCCTTCTCCTCTTACCTTGGACCCTCTTTTCAAGAGAGAACCGGCCAAGTTACCTTCGCCCGAACAGATGCTGAAGTCCTTTAAAGTGGCTGAAGGATATGAAGTGAACCTATTTGCCTCGGAGAGAGAGTTCCCTGAGCTTCGTAATCCGGAGCAGATCGCCTTTGATTCGCAGGGTAGGCTTTGGGTCGTGACGATGCCGTCCTTTCCAGGGACCATTCCTGGAGATGTGCCGCACGATAAGATCATTATCCTTGAGGACACGAACCGTGACGGGCGCGCTGATAAATCGACGGTCTTTGCGGATCAACTGACTGTCCCCGACGGTTTGGCTTTTCATGAGGACGGAGTCATTATTTCGCATCAGCCTAAATTAGTGTTTATGAAAGATTCTGACGGGGACGGTCGGGCCGATTACCAGAAAGAAATGTTGAGGGGAATTGATGTTACGGATGCGCATCATGGCGGGATGATTGCGATGAGCCCTCTAGGGCATGTGATGTTTTGTGATGGGGTATTCCACCGATCTCAGTTGGAAACGCCACACGGAATTACACGTGGCGTTGATGCGACGACGTACAGATTCGACCTAAGAAAAGGAACCGTAGAACGTGAGTATCAGACCCTAACTCCTAATCCATGGAAAATCACCTGGGACCGTTGGGGAAATCTCTTTCAAATGTATGGGGACGGTTTTGTTCAAGACTCCAATGCTATTCCTTGGACTCCTTTTGGAGTCTATCATCCTTTCAAGAGGGCAATTAGTATTGCATACGGTAAAGGTTCGGCTGCCTGTGTCATATCGAGCCCGAACTTTCCTGAAGAGTACCAGCAGGGCATGGCATCGGCGGTCCTCCTACGTAAGTGTTTCGTTTCAATTTCTAAACATAGTGCGGGAGGAGCTTATTATAAGGGCAGCGACCGGCTCGATGTTTTGGCATCGCCGGATCCTATCTTCAGACCAGTTGATATTGCTTTTGGTTTTGACGGTGCCATGTACGTATCGGATTTTTGTACACGCATCATTGGTCATGCACAGAATTCGATGAGAGATCCGCGTTGGGATCCTTACACGGGACGGGTGTGGAGGATCGTGCACAAAGGAAAACCCACAGTAAAGGACTGGCCAAGCATTGAAGGGGTCAGCGTGGCGCAGTTACTGGATTTACTCAAGCATCCTCAGGACCTTGTCAGGGACCATGCCAGACGAAAGTTGCGAAGCATGGAAGGAATAGTTCCTGAACTGGATCGATGGTTAGCTGGTCCATTGTCCGATGCAAATGTTCTTGAAGGATTATGGGTCCTACATGATCAGGGCCAAGTCCGGCAAAAGCACTTGGAGAGTCTTCTTGGTTCACCAGACCAGAGGATCAGAGCAGCAGCCACGTCGCTGATACGTTTCCAGGAAAGCAATTTAAAGGATCCTGTTTCTTTGCTAAAGAAGATGGCAACTGACCCGAATCCGAGGGTACGGACTCAAGTCATTCATACCGTGTCTTATCTTCAGCAGAAGGATCAAGGATATGCGTCGATCCTTGGTCAGGTTAACGTGTCCGATGATCAGGGACTCAGGACAGTTCTAGGAGATGCTGGGCACGGTACGGCTTCGGGTCAGGGGCCCGAAGTGCCGGTACTGAGTAGGCCCGAGGACAGTAGAATTAATAGTTGGCTATTGAGTGACGGTAATGGTGGGGAACGTTATTTTGTTTTTGGCGGTAGTGCCGGTAAGGGTGGGTCCATGCGAACTTTCGTGGAATCTCCGAGCGCAAGACGTGCCACGTTATCTATCAAACATAGTTACGTTAAAGTTTTCCTTAATGGTGTCCCTGTGATTGCTTCTGCGAATTGGTGGAGTTCGGACTGGAACGTTCAGGTTGACCTCGTTGAGGGTTTGAATCAGATCGAGGTCCTGTACGTGAGCGGCAGAGGTGCGCAGGGTCACGCTCCTGTCTATTTGTTTGATCCTTTAGGAAGAAAGTTTACGGATTTGAAAGTTCCAGTCACCGATAAAGAAATTAAAATTATGGCTAATGCCTATAAGAAAGATAATGGTCAGGATGATAATTCGATACGTGTCAGCGCAGTTCCGAACCAGTTAGCTTTCTCACCGGCAGAGATTCGTTTGAGGGCAGGAAAGAAAATCATTCTTACCTTTGATAATCCGGATCTGCAAATTCATAACCTTGTCATAGTTAGGCCTGGTTCCGGGGAAAGGGTAGGGCAGCTAGCAGACCAGATGGCCCAGGATCCCGATGCTTTGGAAAGGCAATTCGTTCCTGATTCCGATGATGTGATTTGGTCCACATCGCTAGTCAATGGGAAAGGAACATTTCAGGGTGAATTTAATGTTCCTAAAGTTCCAGGAAGGTATCCGTTCATATGTAGTTTTCCAGGTCACTGGAGAGTAATGAAGGGCGTCATCGTTGTTTATGACTAATTTTTCTTAGGGAATTACGGTTTCCTTGCTTTGCTGTCATTTTTATCTGATACTTTGTCTATGGATTTGATAGTCAAGAACCTATTCGTTTGTGCTCTGTTATTGATGTTCCTTTCGGGGTGCGGTGATAATAATGTTAAACAAGAATCTGCTCCGGGCAGCACTGAAGGTGAGCAGACAGAGGCTCCAGCTTCTGTGAATTCCAAGGACGGCTCGATCGAAGAGGTTTCAGATGAAGTTCCAGAGGAGTCAGTTAAGGATCCAGAGGAGGAAGTGCCGCCTCAGCCAGAAACGTCTTCTGAAGAAGATAATGAAGCGCCAGCCAATGTGACAATTGTTGAGGATGAAGAACCATTACCTGATGCGGTCCTAGGTTTGAAGGACAGGGCCGATCAGGGCGAAGCGCTCGCTCAGTTCGAGTTGGCTTCACTTTATGAGAGTGGCCGTGATGGCGTACCTAAGAACTTACCTAAGGCCGCGGCACTGTATCGCAAGGCAGCCGATCAGGGAAGGGCTGACGCTCAGTACAACTTGGGGATGATGTATGAGAGTGGTCATGGCGTTACAAAGGATCCAGCCGAAGCGGCTCGATGGTTTAAAACTTATAACGAGAACCAGCAGAAAAATTAGTGGAACTTCAGAGGTTCATTTTCCCGTTATTTAATTTGCAGAGAGTTAGGTACTTTAGGAGTCTTTTGTTTCTTCGTCGGTTTTTATTTCGGAGGCGGCTTGTTGTCCCTTTTCTCCTAAAGCGACTATTCCAGAACTGATCTTGCCGAGCCACTTCTTGGCGATGGGCTTGGATGCTTTTGCAGCTGTTTTTCCTTCCCTTTGAGCTATCCTGATCAGTTTCTCAGCTTGTTCGGCAATCTTTTTTTTATCCATCACTTTGTATGATTAATTCAGATGAAACATACTAACAAAAAATATAATCATTCTGCAATAATAACGTTAAAGCGATTTGATTGTTTTTTATTTGTGTGGCCGGATATTTTTCCATAAAAAATTCTTAATATTATTTGGATTGGAGGATATAAGTAATAACTGATACCAAGCCTCATTAATATGGATCAAACTGCTGAATTTGTACGTTTATGGACCCAATACCACAGGGACGTTGAGCGTTATGTCTATTCCATGATTCCCCGTTCAGTGGACGCGGCGGAAGTCGTGCAGGTAGTTTCAGTTAAGCTTTGGGAGAAGTGGGAAAATTATGACCATGAGAGACCGTTCCTGCCCTGGGCCATGCGTTTTGCGTGGCTAGAAATTTTAAAATGGAGGCAACGCCTTGCTAGGGAGAAGCTTGTCTTTTCAGATGAGTTATTGCAGCAGATGCACTCAACTCATGAAGAATTGGATCCGGTGATGGAGGTGAGGCGGAAAATTTTAAGTGAGTGCCTTCAAAAACTTAATGAAGAGGATCGTGAATTAGTTCGTTTAAGGTATGGTCGGCACGGGGCCATCAAGGAAGAAGCTGATCGGACTGGGAAGAAAATGCATGTGCTTTATTATGCCCTTGAAAGGATACGCGTACAGTTATTAAATTGCATTGAGCAGAATACGAATAGGGAAGGAATAGCCGATGCATAGTTCAAAGCATACTGAGTTGGACAATTTCCTTGCTAAGCTAGTGGATGATTCCATTACGGATGAAGAGTTGACTAGCCTTGAGAAAATTCTTGATGGGAACAGGTCAGCTCAGCGCCGGTACTTCCATTATCTTGACCTTCATATGGATCTTCAGGAAAGGGTAGCGCATGCCAAGATTCATTCTAAGGTCAAGCACGGTTTATCAAAATGGAAAGTTGCGGGAATTGCGGCCATGTTTTGTCTTTGGATTGGGTCAAGCTACTTTGCTGTGACAGGGGGTTCAGGATCTAGTCCTTCTTCCTTTGCTCGTATCACAGGGATGGATGGGTTGATCGAGTGGAGTGAAGAGGAAGGTTCAATCATTAATGATCTGAGCGTTGGGGATTTCCTGAGCGAAGGAACCATTGAAGGGCTGACTTCGAATTCATGGGTTGAGATTGAGTTGAATGATGGTTCGAAGGCTGTCATTTCAGGTATTTCCAAATTAAATTATTATCAGGATCAGGGATCGAAGGTCCTCCACCTCAGTCAGGGTTATATGTCCGTTGATGCAAAAGCTCAACCAGAAGACAAGCCGATGCGAGTAATGTCGCCAGGAGCCAGAGCCGAGGTCCTTGGGACTCAGTTTAATGTGGTAGCTAGTCCCCAATCGACTCGTTACACGGTCAATGAGGGGCTGGTCCGCGTGAAAAGAATGAATGATGGGAGTGTTCAAGAAGTATCAGCTAATCATTATGTGGTGGCTAAACTGGAGACTCAGGATGAATTCAAATCGATTCTTCTTAAGGATTATTCTGAACAATGGAAGAGCGAGTTCCCACGTGATGTGAGAAGGGGCCATTTATATCAATCAGGAAAAGTCACCGGTACTATTCCGGCTCCTAAAGCTTTGACTAAATATAGTCCTTTGGCCCAAAGTGCAATGGTCCCTTACCGGTTACGGACCAAGCCGTGCATATGGTTTGAGAAGGGAAGGAAGCCAGAGCTTCACTTTTCGGTGAACATTGGGGTGTCTGCTACTAGTTCTTTACCTGTTCGTATTAATGAGAATGCTAAATTTAAGATCAGGGGAAGAATTGATACGAATATGTTTGGTGTGGATGACTCAAACTTTTTCATTGTCGGATTTACGTCAAACCGTGTTCATGGAGGATTTGCCGGCAAATACATTACTAAGGAAAAAGTTGAGTTGAGCCCTAAAGACAATAATGACCATTTTGAAATTGAGATTCCAGTCAGGGAATTTTTAAAAGTTGAGAAAGGCGAATTCAAGGATTCTCTGGTCCGCGTATCCTCTGCAGGCCTTGAGCTGTTGGATCTTTGGTTCGTGACCTATCAGAACATTGGCTTGGAGATATTCGATGCCGAAATTATATTAAAAGATGAATAGGAATTTATTCCCTCATATTATCTGGATCCTTGTCGCCTCAATTTCATTCTTTGTTGGCTACAAATTCTTTCCTGCCGGGGATGTTCCTTCGGCGGGTCCTGGAGTTTTAGAGGAAGGAGATTTGTCATTAGCGGATAGTAATTCTCTTAAGGGTGAGGGCAAAGAAGCCTCAAGAAAACAGGGTAAAGGGGAAGGTTCTGAGATTGGTCGCGTTGTTTCATCAGAAAAGAAAATGCTATCCAATTTTGAGATTGAATCTCTTGGTCAAAAGCTCAAGGACTCGACTAGCCCCATCGATAAACGGCTCGCTTTTTCTCAGTTGCTTCAGGGTTTGACCGTGGAAAATGCCTTACTAATTAGGGATCAGATCAAAGACTTCGACTCCGGGAGTCCTGAGTTTAAAGAGTTTCATTATGCGTGGGGGGCGATTGGAGGAACTGACGCGGTCATGTTTGGAGTGGACACTGTAGAGCCTGACATGTCACCGGCACTTTCAGGATGGGCAAGCTCGGACCCTCAGAAAGCGATTGCCTGGTTCGAAGGACTGGACATGGAAAATGATTCAAGTTTTGATCCTTTACTTAAGGATCGTAAAATGAAGGCGGAGGATCTTCGTAATCATCTGATGGGTGGATTAGTTCAGGGCCTAGCTGATACAGATCCTGACCTTGCGATTGGATTCGTTCAGGACGTGTTGGACTCAGGTAATAAGGCCGCTCATGGGATGATGCATGCTCCTATCTCTGCAATGATTAGATCGAGTTCCCCACTCGAGGCGGCTCAGTGGGCGAGTCAACTCGATGAGGGCATTGTACGGGATCAGGCCATGAGTCGTACCGCGGATCACTTCGCTAGAAAAGATTTGGAGGCTGCTAAAGAATGGGCCAAATCGGTAAGTTCCAATGATGGGGCAGAGAGAGCCATTGGTTCAGTGACTAGGAACTGGGCATCAAGGGACCCTGAAGCTGCACTGGATTGGGTGTCTGGTCTGCCTGAAGGCAAGGCACAGCATTCAGGAACATGGGCTGCGCTTAATGGTTGGGCCGGAAAAGATCCATCAGCTGCGAGTGATTATCTTGCAAATATGCCGGACTCCGAAATGAGGAACACTGCCATTTTCGGATTCAGTGATCGTTTAGTATGGGAGAACCCACGAGCTGCAATGACATGGGCAAATTCAATCACTTCCGATGAAATGCGAAACGACGTTCTGACTCGGGTCGGAAAGTCCTGGGCCAGAAAGGATCCTAAGGCAGCGTCGGAGTGGGCTGATAGTACGCCCGGAATTCCTTCAACAATTCAGTCAGAGATTGATAATGCGAGGAGCCAACAACGTAAGAATTGAAGCCTAGAACTTAATGTTTAATAAGCAGATAAAGAGTTCAATCCTAACTCATTTTTCCTGGGCGATACTCACGTTGGTTACTTTCTTTGCAGGTTCCCAATTAGCACCTTCTTTCAAGCTGAAGAGTGGTCAAAATTTAATAGGGAAGGACGCGGGTATTAGTGCTTTGAGGGCTGGAAATCCTCAACTCCTTAATGCGCCCCGATCATTTCTTAAATCTTCAGGAAATACATATACTCAGATCAGTTCAGAGAATTTTAGGCCGACAGGATTGGCAGGAAGAAAGAGATCAAATCTCGGCTCAGCGGAAACTGGTTCAGCGGGTGATTCTCTGAGTCAGAAGGGGCCCCTCAACAAGAAACAACTTCAGGACCTTGTCCAGTTAGCCGTAAAATCAACAAACCCGATCGAGAGACGAAAAGCATTTGATCGGCTCTTAGAAGAGATGCGCTCGGACACCTTTAACTATGAGCAGGCCATGACGATTCGCATAGCCATGCACCATGGAGGAGCCGACGGCGATCAGTGGAGGACATTTGATTATGCTTGGGGCGCGAATGATCCGGCCTCGGCCGTTGCGGAGATTGACAAGATTCCAGAGCAGTACCGGAGAGGATTTACCAGTAACATGCTTCCGGGCCTTGCTAGCGTGGAGCCGCGGACAGCGATAGGAATTGTAGAATCAATGGAAGGGGA
>SHBV01000092.1 GCA_004211885.1 Verrucomicrobiaceae bacterium | reverse complement strand
TACCTCTCAGTTCTGATTCCGTAATGGCGCCGGACCGAGTGGGCTCCCGGAAATTCGTAATAGTGGTAGTAAAAGCTTTTCCTCCAATCCTTAGGTGTTTTTCCTTCGAAGACCGGGACCAGTGATCTTCCTTGCATTGGATTGGGGATCTCTTTGACTCCTGCAATGTCGAGAAAGGTCTGAGCAAAGTCCAGATTGGAAACGAAGTCTCTGTTGACGGAGCCTGCTTTTATTTTTCCTGGCCAACGTGCGACGAAAGGAGTCTTGAAACTCTCTTCGTACATCCATCTCTTGTCATACCAACCGTGTTCACCGAGGTACCATCCCTGGTCAGATGAGTATATGACTATCGTGTCTTCTGCTAGGCCGCTCTGGTCAAGGTACTTAAGGATTCTTCCAATGTTATCATCCACGCTCGCTACGCAGCGAAGATAATCCTTAACGTATCTTTGGTACTGCCATTTGATTCTTTCCTTGCCTTCGAGTTTTGCTTTAGTGAAGGCTTCGTTTTTTGGTTTATAGGCAGCGTTCCAGACTTGTAATTGCGCGGTCGTGAGGTTCCTCGGCTGATTGAGTTTCAGGTCATTTGCAGAAAGATGATTAGCTATAGTCATGGCCTGAGTGGATGCGGCTACTGTCCTTCCTTTGTAATCGTCCCAGAAAGTTTCCGGATAAGGCATTTCAATGTCATCGTACAGGTTCAGATGGTCCGGTCCGGGCTGCCAGTTCCGGTGAGGTGCCTTGTGCTGGCACATGAGCATGAAAGGCTGGTCCTTGTCTCTGTCTTCTTTGAGCCATTCGAGAGTAAGGTCAGTGATGATGTCAGTGGTGTAACCTTCAATTTTTTTCGTCCCCTCTACGCTTTTCATTGGCGGGTTATAATAGGGTCCTTGGCCCAGAAGAACTTTCCATTTGTCAAATCCTGTAGGATCACTCTTCAGGTGCCATTTACCAAAGATGGCTGTCTGATATCCTTTCTTTTGTAAGAGTTTTGGAAATGTCTGTTGAGATCCGTCAAAACGATCACCATTTGTCATGAAACCGTTCAGATGGCTGTGCTTTCCTGTCAGAATGACGGCCCGACTGGGTCCGCAGATAGAGTTGGTTACGAAACAATTTTCAAACCGCATTCCTTCCGAAGCGATACGATCGATGTTGGGTGTTTTATTGCGATTTGATCCGTAAGCACTGATTGCTTGGTACCCGTGGTCATCGGTGAAGATGAATAGGATGTTAGGTTTTTTTGCGGAGGTTAAGCCCGTGAGGGCTAACGTGAAGAGGAGGATATATAATTTCATTTTTGCTATGAGGGCTTGGCTAAAAATGGAGTCTAACCATTCAACTCGCCATGATCTATGCATTTATTGTAAAAAATCAGTGAGGTCAGGAGAAGATTAATTAAAAGAGCCTAATAATTTTTCATCGGTGGAGTTATTGTACTGAAGAAAAGTAATATGCAGATAATTCCCAATAATTGGATTTTGAGATTTCGAGAGGTTATAAAAATACTTTTGCTTCCTTTAGCATTTTATAATGAATCCTCTGGAACAAAGCTTCATAAGGAATAGATTGATCAGATGAAACGGCATTTTTTGGTTTCTTTTTTTGTTGGGTTTGCTTCTTTGGCAATGTCCCAGTATGCCGTCTTGGGTCAGGCTTTTCCTCCCACAAAACCACCAAAAGATATTAAGCCTGTTAAGGTTTCGGAAGAGGAGTACAAGATCGGAAAACTTTCATTCAATCCGAAGACTAAGGAGCTGTGGTTTCCTTGCAGAGTAAATCAAAATGAAGTGGTCCTTGAATTTGCAATTTGTGATGAGTTCCGTGGCAAGTTACATGAGAGCCTTCTTTCAACGAAGGTCACGCCATTTGAAATTCAAATTGCTTTGAGATTGCTTCGTTGGGAGCCGTCAGCTCGTCAGATATATAGAAAGTTCGATGAGACCGGTAAGCCGATAGGAGTTCTCAAAGATGATGGGAAAGGAAGAATGGAAATTCTTGTTAAGTATAAAGGTAAGGACGGAAAGTCATTGACTGAACCGATAGGTAATTGGGTGCATAATGCGAACACGAAGAAAGTAGTTGGTTCTGGTAGCTGGACATATACTGGGTCGAAAGTAATAGATGGTTATTTTCTTGCTGCGGAGGACGGAGCCATTGCCGCGATTTATCGTTTTGAAGGATCTTTATGCAATACATTTAATCCTGGGAGTGATGATGATGAGTTGTGGTTTCCGATTACAGAAAAAGTTCCACCACTTGACACTGAGGTTACAGTCATATTTAGACCGTTACCGGATGTGAAAGTGCCGGCTGAGCGACGATTCGGAGGAGAATCAGAAAAAGAACCTCTGAAGGAAAAAATTTAATTATTCAAAACTAAATACCAACTCTAATGAGAAAAATTCTAACAACATTCGTAATAAGTATTTCATTGAGTGGAGCTGTCTTTGCTCAGGCTCAGGGAAATGAATCCCTG
Source organism: Verrucomicrobiaceae bacterium (assembly GCA_004211885.1). Lineage (GTDB taxonomy): Bacteria > Verrucomicrobiota > Verrucomicrobiia > Verrucomicrobiales > DEV007 > EC70. The sequence goes on along the minus strand of SHBV01000092.1, from coordinate 8,675 downwards.
AAAAGAGAAGTTCAGCACGCTGTGTCCAAGGGGATTGCTTTTTTGGTTAAAAATCAGCAAGAGGACGGAAGGTGGGGAGAAGAACAATACCCGGCAGTCACTGGTCTTGTCGTGCAATCAATCTTAGGTGATCCTGGTCGTGAAGGAATTGCTCTTCCTAAGAGCGCTTCGAAGGGCTTAGAATTTATTCGCAGTAAGGTGAGGCTTGACGGAGGAATTTATGGTAAGGGGCTCGGTTCTTATAATACATCTATCTGCATGATGGCACTACTCGAAGCGGGTCAGGACAAGGATCAGGAGCTGATTCTTAACGCGCGTAAATTTTTGGTTAATCAGCAATCAGACTTCGACCGGAAGGGTAAATCTGACAATGTCTTTGATGGTGGCGTTGGCTACGGATCGAGTTATTCGCATCCTGATCTTTCAAATACCTACCATGCTCTTGAAGCATTACATTACACAAAAGATTTAATCAAAGATGTTGAGGGTGAGGTATTGGATCTTGATTGGGACGCTGCTATTACTTTTGTAACTAATTGTCAGCAAAGGCCAGAATCAAACAAGGCAAAGTGGGTCAGTGAGGACAAGAAGGACCGTGGTGGCTTTGTTTATTTCCCCGGAAAGAGCATGGCGACCGAAGAAGGCAAAGACGGTAAGGTGGCTCTTCGTTCATACGGGAGCATGAGTTATGCGGGTCTACTCAGCTTTGTATATGCAGATATGGAAAAAAAAGATCCTAGAATAGTTGCTGTCCTTGAATGGTTGAAGAAAAACTACTCAGTTACACAGAACCCTGGAATGGGTCAGCAGGGGCTCTTTTATTATTATAACACAATGTCAAAGGCCCTGAGTATTCTTGATGTTGATCAGTTCGAGCTTGAGGGAGGAAAAAAAGTTCACTGGCGAGAGGAATTAACTAAGAGGCTATTTAATCTTCAGAAAGCGGACGGATCATGGATCAATGAGAATGGCCGTTGGTGGGAAAAGGATCCGGTCCTCAGTACGTGTTATTCACTCCTTTGTCTTGAGCGAATGTATTCCGGGCTATAGCCCTATTTTTTCTACAAGTTTATTTCCTTTATATCATTGAGGGAACGGGTGGGAATTTTATTGATATTGCGCTCACATTGTCATGATAATACTTATCATGATTAAATATCGCGCTCTCGTTCTGCTTTTTACACTGGCATCGATTTTTCTAATCAGATCTGAGGCTGTTGAAGTTGCTAATTCAATCAACGATTTTAGTATCGACGGGACTCAGGGGGAAAATGGTTGGGTTTCAGGATATCGCAATTATTCGCAGGACGGAGGAGAAGATGATTATGATCCAGAGACGGATTTCATTGCTTTTGATCAAGGTGAACATTGGAGAGGAGAGGGATGGAGACTCGTACCATCTAATGCGCCTTGGACGACAATTAATTCAGAATTTGGTCACCCGAATGGCCCGAATAACGGAGACGAGCATTGGGCCGTAAGGAGATGGGAATCGGACCGTGAGGGGCCCCTTGCTTTTGTTTGGAGTCTCAGAGAGCAGAATGATGGAGGCTCTGGAGTCGGTGGTTCACTTCATCATAATGGAATCCTCGTCGACTCAGCAGCTACCAATGATACGAATGGATTTTCAAGGACCTACTACCTTAATATAGGAGTCGGTGACGTTGTGGACTTGGCTCTTACTCCTGCCGGTCCTGGAGGTGATAGAGGAGATGGCGCGGACGGTTCATTCTTTTCCATGATTGTTGATGATGAGGTCAATGATACTGAGACACAGCCCGATGGTTCTCCTTTTATATCGGCGACCGCTGATGATGATGATGAGGACGGGCTATCGGATGCGTGGGAGGAAATCTACGCTCCGGGTGATTTGTCTGCTCTGAATGGGGACGGGGTAGCTGATTATGACGAGGATGGGCTCAGTGACCTTCAAGAATTTAATAATAACACAAATCCTGATGAATCTGACACTGACGACGATGGGTTAGATGATTTTGCTGAAATTGACGAGCATTCCAGTGACCCGACTAATCCTGACACTGATGGGGACGGAATAACAGATGGTGATGAAGTTCGAGGTGACCCGCCCACTAGTCCAATCGAATCTGACACGGACGCGGACGGTTTTTCAGATGGTGATGAAATTGCATTTAACAGTGATCCGACAAGGCCTGATGATACTCCACTGAGTATGCTTCTAGGAGACTCTTCCTCTGAATGGTCAGGAGGAATGCAGGGACAGGACAACTGGACTAATGGCTGGCGCAATGTTACGGCCGACGGTGCTGGAGAAAATTATGACGCTAGGACAGATTTTATTCCTTACACTGGCGGTTCAGATGATGGGGGATGGAATGGAGTTCAGCAACAATGGAATGGGAATGCATGGGACCTAAACACTGCAGGCGCACCTCCTTGGACATATCTGGCAAAGGAAGCGACGCATCCTAACGGCACTAATAATGGGGAAGAGCATCATACGATTCGTCGATGGACTGCTAAGTCAGGAGAAGAGATTGATACGGTCACGCCAGTTGCTCTGATTTGGCATATACGAAAAAGTAATACTAATGGCAATGGAGTGACTGGGTCTGTTCATCATAATGGTACGGTCTTAGATTCTATTGCGATAGCAGGTAATGACACGGAAGGGGTCAATCGTACGGTTTATGCCAATATTAGTCCGGGTGACTTCATCGACCTTGCGCATAGTCCGGTCGGGACGACGGGCACAAATGATGGCAGTGACTCTTCTATGAACTGGATCAGGATTGACCAGAGGATACCAGTTAACCCGGTCCAACCTGATGGTAGCGTTTTTATTCCAGCGACTGGAGAGGATACAGACGCTGATGAGTTACCCGATGCCTGGGAACTTGCAATCTTTCCGGGTGATTTGGCAAAACTTAGTGGTCTCGGAGATGCTGATTTTGATGAGGATGGTCTTTCTGATCAAAGTGAATTCGGACTTGGGACCGAACCTAATAACGATGATACGGACGAGGATGGGCTCAGTGATGGGGATGAAATTAGTGAGTATAAGACGGACCCTAAGAGTGATGATACTGACAATGACGGTATCACTGATGGGAATGAGATCAGTGATGAGAATGGATTTGTTACGCTGCCGAACAATGCAGATACCGACGATGACGGGATCAAGGACGGTGAGGAAATAGAAACTCATTCAACGGATCCTTTGAATGAGGATACGGACGGCGATGGAGCTCTTGACGGGTACGAGGTCGCTAGATTCTTTGACCCTCTTGATCCGAACATTAACCCTGACACGCTCCTCGCTGACTCGTACGAAGAATACTCGGGAACTCAGGGAAAAGATGACTGGAACTATGGATACCGGAACCTCACTGCCGATGGTGGAGAAGTCGAGAAGTATGACCCGGCCGAGGACTTCGTTGCTTTTGATGAGGCTGAGCACTGGAGGCCTAACTGGAGACTGGCCCCGTCAGCTGCTCCATGGACATTATTCAATGGACCGGAAGGGAGTCACCCGAACGGAACGAACAGCGCTCCGAACGAGGAGCATTGGACCATTCGGCGCTGGACAGCGTCTGAGCTTAAATCCGAGACTCCCGTTGGTCTTACTTGGCATACCAGAAAGACGAACCTCAACGGTGGTGGAGTGACTGGAAGTCTTTACGTTAATGGGTCCTTAGTTGATACGCTGTCATTCGCAGGTAATGATGGGACAGGAGAAATTCGGACCTGGTATGAGAACTTAAATCCCGGGGACATTGTTGACCTTGCTCTTACTCCGATAGGCCCTGATGGTAATGCTTTGGATGGTTCGGACGGCTCTGCGAACTGGTTACGTGTTGATACTCTGATCCCTCTTGGGGCAAGGCAGCCTGACGGGACTCCATTCCTTGCAGCTTTGGCTCAAGGCTTACAAGTCACTGACATTTTATATGATCCTGAATCACCTTCTCTTCTCGTCACGTGGCCGTCAGGTGCAGGTCGTAATTATGCTGTTGATATATCGACGGGCCTTCTTGGTGCCGGAGACGAAGGGAGTTGGGAAGAGTACGATGACAGTATTCCCGGAGAAGTGGACGAGACAACGTACGAGATTATTCTTGAAGATCCTACACCTACCAGATTCTTTATTCGTGTTCGTGATGTCACTGAATAGTTCAATCTTAAATTAATCGTGATTGGTTCATGCTTTTGCAGGTGATCTTTGTGGGGTAAATATATCCGGTGATATTTCTTTTTAGATCTTTGGTAACAGTTTTACTGTTCTTGTCTGCTTTTCTTATTTCATGTAAAAAGAAAGGTAGAAAAAGCTCAGGACCTGAGGTTTTGGAAATTAAAGGAGCCAATGCTCCTGTAGTCCCAGGCACAGAGACGGAAGTTCCCGCTTATGATCCGGGTGATGGTGGATGGGAAATTGAGGAATGGAATAATGAAATTATTTCTTCTCTTAAAACGTTAAGTAAAAAGCTCATCAATAATGAGGGTTGGGAGATTTATATAAATTCATTGTGTTCTCCGGACTTTGAAGGCGCGTCCTTCATGTGCCCCAAAGTTCCGAAATCTTTTGAGCAAGGAAAAGTTCTTCTTTTTAGTCCGGAGGATGAGCCAAAAATCAAGGGCGTGCTTTCAGAGTCAATGAGTGAGCTTCTTGATGAGCATGCACTGAGGGGTCGAGTCGAACGTTCAAGCTTTAAGGTCGTTGGTATTGAAGATTCAGGAAAAAATAAAATAAATTGTGAGGCGTTAGCTCATTTTGCTGGTAGGCATGATGGAGTTTTTCGCGAGTTAAAAGGCAGGCTAAATCTAAAGTGGGACTTCGAATCGGGTGAAATGAAACTTCTCAGAGTGGACGGTTCTTTTCGTGCTGGTTATTCATCGATTGGACAGTTCGTTGACGTTACCCAGTCCTCATTAGGTAAAGTTCCTGAATTTGCTGAACAATTTTATCGGGGACAGGACCATTGGACTGGGCAATTGGAAATGTTGACGGGCATTGATGTTGGAGGTTGGCAAGGAGTAGCGGTTGCGGACATTAATAATGATGGGAAGGATGATTTGTATGTGGCTCAGCCTGGCGGATTGCCGAACCGACTTTACATAAGAAAAAGTGATGGAACTTTCGAGGACCAATCAGTTTCATCAGGAACAAATTTCCTAGACTCATGCCATGGTAATCTTTTCGTTGATCTGGATAATGATGGAGACCAGGATTTAATTTCTGGCGTTCTTGATGGTGTCGTCATCATGGATAATGACGGGGAAGGCAATTTTACTAAGCGTGCTTCAATGATTCTTCCTGCGGCGGTTCCTTACTCAATATCAGCAGCTGATTATGACGTTGATGGAGATCTCGATTTTTATGTTTGTTGCTATAATAAGAGACCCGGAGCCAATAGGCACCACATCTTTGCAAGGCCAGTCCCTTACCATGATGCAAATAACGGGGGAAGGAATGCGCTATTTCGCAACGATGGTAATTGGGCATTTCGTAATGTGACCAAGAAAGAAGGTCTTGATGAAAATAATCGTAGGTTCAGTTATGCCTCTTCATGGGAAGACTATGATAATGACGGAGACCTTGACCTTTATGTGGCTAATGATTTTGGGCGAAATAATTTTTATAAGAACGAGGGATCGAGGATTCGTTTTAGGGACCTTGCCGAGGAGGCGGGAGTCGTTGATGTGGGTCCAGGTATGTCCGTTTCATGGGGAGACTATGACAATGACGGCAAGCCTGATCTTTATGTAGGCAATATGTTTTCCTCTGCGGGGCACAGGATAAGTTCACAGGATCGTTTTCATAAGGGAGCTGATAAAACAACAAAGGACTATTACAGGAGACACGCACGTGGGAATTCGTTATACAAAAATATAGGCAACGGCACCTTCAGTGATGTTAGTCTCAGTGCTGGGGTCAGCGTCGGGCGCTGGGCATGGTCATCAAGGCTAGGGGACATGGATGGTGACGGTTATCAGGACATCTATGTGGCAAATGGATTTATTACGCAGCAGGACTCTGGTGATTTGTGAAGCTTTTACTGGCGGCAGGTCGTGTCGAAATCACCCCTATCTCAGACGAGTGATCCTGATAGCTCGTACTTGGATTCTTTCTCCCAGCTCGCTGGAAGAATTCGGTCAGGAAATTCTTTCAGTGGCAATGAACGTAACTCTGCATTTTATAACCTTGGCAATGGTAAATTTACTGAACTTTCTTATTCGCTTGGTCTAGATTTCCTCGATGATGGGCGTGGCCTTGCTATCACTGATCTAGATGATGACGGTGACCCCGACTATTGTGTTACGAATAGAACGGCTCCTCGGCTTAGATTGTTAAGGAATGACCTTAGGACTGGTAACCGGTGGGTGAAATTACGGCTATATGGTGATCCTGAAAAGAATTGTCCGCGTGACCCAGTGGGGGCTAAGGTTGAAATGAAGGTCGGATCTCGGACCCTCTTTCGCACTCTTTATGCCGGGGACAGCTTCTTGAGCCAATCGAGTAAGTGGCTTCACTTTGGTCTTGGTGCTTCAGGTGAGATTAATTCAGTGAAGGTCCGCTGGCCATCTGGTCATACCGAGTCATTTTCCGGTATATCGCCTGGTAAAAAGTTTATCATTAGGCAGGGAAAGACGGCTGAGGTTCAGGTAAGAGGCAATAGGACTGAGTTAGCATCGTCCGTTCCTACCATTCCTGATTCGGTTGAGACTACCAGGATCCGGCTGTCGCAACCTTTAAAATTACCTGAGAAATTAAAATACATCGATAAGAATGGAAAATTTGTTTTCATTGATGACTTAACGAAAGATGGACCGGTACTAATCAATTTATGGGCCTCCTGGTGCGCTCCTTGCCTTTTCGAACTTGGGGAATTTGGAACTGCTTCGAAACGCTTTAGTGAGGCCGGAGTGAAAGTCTTGGCGCTTTCGGTGGACGGGCTTTCGGGCAGTCAAGATTTCCTGAACCTCAATCATTCCTCCTCCCGTGACCTACTAATTGAACATGGGATCATTCTGAAAGATACAGGCTATGTTGGGATGGCTGGATTCGCTAATGAACGTATCATCAGCGTCTTGAACGCATTAATTTTGGAAGCGATTTACCGGCACCGGGAACTCCCGGTTCCGACAAGTTTTCTGATTGATAAGGGTTCATGGTTGACTGTGATTTACAAGGGGCCCGTAGATGTGGATCTGGTGCTCCAAGACCAATCAAAGATGGGTCTTGGTCCTCAAGTTGCTTTGCTTGAGTCTTCACCTTTTAAGGGAATTTGGATGGGCAAGGAATTTAAAAAGGATCCGATTTCGATAGCCTCGGTATATCGTAAATCTGGTTATCTTGATGATGCTAGAGATCATCTTAAGAATTTTATTTCTTCTCACAAGATCATACCTGGAAGTGATCCAGGATCCCGGAAGTCTTCGCAATTATCAGAAGTTCATTTCTTTCTAGGTGAGATTTTTGCAGAAGAGAAGAAATTTAAAGATTCGCTTACTCAATTCAAAGTATCCTCGCATCTTAATCCTAGTTCAAAGAGTACACTTATGAGAAAGATCTATGCACTTGCTCAGGCCGGAAATAATAAAGCTGCGATTGAGGAGGCCCTTGGAATGGTTGAGAAATTTCCTGCTGATCCGAATGCTTTGACCCTCTTAGGTGATGTGCATTATACTCTTGGGCAGTCCTCGCCGGCAGCCGAAGCGTTTACCAGAGCACTCAAAGTTAACTCTAAGACTATCCCTGCTCTTCGTGGCCTTGCTCTGATAAGGTCAACGGCTGAAGAGCAAGATTTGAGGAATGGAAAAGAAGCGGTCAGACTTGCTGAGTTTCTAATGAGTTCTCCGGGAGCGAACCAGAACCCTGATTTCATAAGAATCTTAGCGGCTGCACATCTGGAATCCGGGGAGTATATGAAATCCAGAATTTTGGCGGAAAAAACTCTCCGAATGGCCCGTAATGAGGGCTTGGCATCGTTAATCGATGAAATCGAATCTTTATTAATTTTGATAAGAGAAAAGCAAAAATAATAGCTGCTGATTAATATTATTTTAATAAGGAAAGAAGGATTTCAAGGTCTTGCTTATTTATGAAATACCGTCGAAGGTCTTTGACTCAATATAATGCCATTAGTTGATCGTTTAGAGCGTAAATTTGGTTGGATCGCGGTTCCCGGGATCGTGAAGACCATCATGGGTCTACAAGCATTGGTATGGCTCCTTTGCTCATTTCGGGGTGATAACGACCTGCTTCTTAAGATTCTTGTGCACAAAGAATCAATTTTAAATGGAGAAGTGTGGAGGCTATTCAGTTTTGTGATAACGCCTCCGGTAGAACCTGGATCGAACGGTATCATCTTCATGTTGTTTGCCGTTATCTTTTCAATTTTTCTTGGCAGTATGCTGGAGAGTATATGGGGGAGTTTTAGGCTGACTCTTTATTTGATTGGTGGGGTCGTTTGTATAGTCATTGCGGAATTTTTTATTCCTTTTCCACTGCAGCTAACAGGCTTTCATAGTATGAGGAGTTTTCTTCTAATCGAGTCCATTCTATTTGCTTGTGCAGTGTATAATCCTCATTACACGGTGAGGCTCTTTGGTATCATACCAGTGAAGTTATTTTGGATTGCTCTTTTTGCAGGAGGAATGCTGGTTATTAACGCTATTAGTAATTTGCAATTCGG
>SHBV01000091.1 GCA_004211885.1 Verrucomicrobiaceae bacterium | reverse complement strand
TGACCGGATGATTGCACGGGCTCACGTGATAGGTACGGCGGTCTTCGCTATCTATGTCGCCGACGCTCTTGGCTACACCGGCTCGATGGCGGTCCTTCTGTTCAAAGATCTAATTGCGGGTGAGGTTACCCGCCTAGACTTCTTCCGCTCTTTTACTTATATCCTTTGTGTCGGTTCGTCAGGGCTCATCCTCGCAAGTGCGATTCTGATCCTGAGGAAACGTAAGAACCGGATTAGAACCTCATGAAATAAGCTAAGATTGAAATTAATATGAACGATCCCAAGCTGCCACTATCCAATCTGTATTTGACGGTCCTCAATGTCCTGGGCGTGCCCGCCAAGCAATTCTCCGACAGCACCGGAACCATTTCGCAAATCATGGCCTGAGCTGGGGATGAGATTCATTGCTCAGGATTTAATAAATTTTTTGGCTACTGGCGTTGATATTCCAGGGAATGGATTGTAATCAAAGCTAAATCCTATAAAAAAAGGTAATGAAGAATCTAAATTTAAATAAAAAGTTCGTGAAGAGTGCACGGGGAAACTGTGGTGAGCTGTAAGGTTGCATGGGTTTGCTGATTTTGTCATTGGGTGTTACGTTTCAATAGTTAAATTCCTATGATTTCTGTTCGTGCTTCAATAAAATCCGCATCATTCATTTTCGCATTGGTTACCTCACTAATGGCGGGGTTGGGTAAGGCAATTGTAATTAATGAGATTCACCATAATCCTCCTGATAATACTGTTAGGCAGGAATTCATTGAGCTCTTTAACCCTAGCGAAGATGAAGTGGATCTTGGCGGGTGGCGTTTATCTGGAGCAGTGAGATATTTGTTTTCTGAAGGTGTTAAGATAGGTGCAGGTGCATACTTGGTCATAGCGGAAGATCCTGACACATTAAGGGAGACTCTTAATGTGCCAGCGTTCGGACCATATGAAGGGAAATTAGATTCTGACGGCGAAACTCTTAGGCTCCGGAACCCGAGCGATGAGGTTGTTGATTTGGTTGATTATAGGACAGGTTTTCCATGGCCAGTGGCTTCGAGTGGAGAAGGTGCTTCGATGGAACTTCTTAATCCATCGCTGGATAATTCATTGGGCAGCTCCTGGAAGGCCTCAGCCCCTCAGGTCAGTTTGAATGAAGCGACTCTCCTTGGTTTTAAAAATGATTCATGGGCTTGGAGGGCAGGAGATTCTGAAGCTTCGAACCCTATCAGTGATTGGCGGCACGAGGAATTTAAATTTGATAACAGCTGGGCGAGAGGGGCTCAATCTCCGATCGGATATGGGAGAGTCAATGGGGTCACTTTGAATACAACGCTCAATGACATGAGGGGCAATTACAGTAGTGTGTTTTTACGTAATAATTTTGATGTTGCTGTTGGTGAAATTCCTTCAGTTATCAATGTCCATTATGTCGCTGACGATGGCTTTGTTCTATGGATTAATGGTCAAGAAGTTGAACGGATGAATTATGATGGGGATCCGTCCTTTGAGGCGAGGGCCTCAGGGACTGGGGATGAGGGTAAAGAGTACATCAAGGTAATTAAAAACCCTGGTGCCTTTTTGGTTGAAGGGAAAAACACGGTAGCTGTGCAATTGTTTAATTCTAGTCCATCTAATAGCGACCTTGGCTTTGATCTTGAAATAATAAGGCCCAAACTTGAAGAGGCTGTTTATACTCCTAGCCCGGGTTCGAGGAATACTGCTTTTTCATCAAATGCGCCGCCTAATATTCGTAAGGTTAGACATGAGCCGGAAATGCCAAGCTCAAGTGATTCGGTAATCGTCGGCGCTAAAGTCACAGACCCTGACGGAGTCCTTTCCGTTACCCTTGAATATTGTGTGATTGGCCCCGGGTCATTTGTTCCGGCAAAGATTCCTCATCCCATTCCGAATATTCCAGTTAATAATCCTCAACAGGATAATCCGGATTACGAAAAAGGTTGGATATCAGTTCCGATGCTTAAAAATGGGAACCAAGGAGACTTTGCTTCTGAGGAAGATGTTTACAGTGCTCTAATTCCAGCCAATGAGAATCGTTCACTGGTCCGGTATCGTATCATCATTGAAGACGCTAAGGGCGCTAGGGTTCGAGCGCCTTTCATTGACGATCCGTCACTAAACTTTGCTTATTTTGTTTACAATGGAATTCCAAACTATGAGGGGCAGGCAGGATCATCTTTGGAATCTTTGCCGGTCTATCATCTGATCACTAGAAAGTCTGATTATGCTGATTGTTATGCCTATAACGGAGGCAAACAAATAAGCCAAGGGACTCAGGCGCGGTTTTATTATAACTGGCAAGGAGCCATGGTTTATGACGGAGTAGTGTATGATAATATTAAGTATAGGCTCAGAGGAGCCAATGGCAGGTATCACAATAGAGGCAAGAGGTCCATGCGCTTTCGTTTTAACGAGGGTTCCTTTTTCCAGGCCAGAGACCATAACGGAAAAAAACATCCCAAGAAGTGGAGAACATTAACTACGGGTAAGGGCTTTGATAATCGTGGGACATTGACCTATGGCCTCAATGAGGCAGTGTCTATGTATCTTTTTAATAAGATTGGAGTCCCTGGGCCTAGGACTCATTGGGTTCACTGGAGGGTAATAGATGATGAGGATGAGGCTCCAGATCAGTGGAGAGGTGATTTTCATGGCCTTAACTTCGTAGTGGAAACTTATGATGTTAGATTCATGGAGGCGCATGGTTTAGAAAAGGGGAACCTATACAAGTTGATTAATCAGACCTCCGATTGGAGGCAGCAGCAAAGATATCAGGCAGCATTTGCTCCCGACAACGGTCGTGACCATTCAACTATTGAGAGCCAGTTAGACGGTAGAGACTCAGCTGATTTCATAAGAGCTCATGTGAATGTTCATAAGTGGAACCGTTGGCATGCTTTGGCTGAGGCGATAAGGCATTATGACTTTTGGCCCAGCGCTAACAAGAACATGGTCTATTATTTTGAGCCAGATTATTTGGCTACAAATAATTATAACGGGAAGCTTTGGATTTTACCGTGGGACACTGACGCGAGTTGGGGGCCGACCTGGAACAGTGGTCATGATGTAGTTTATAACGCTTTATTTTCTGCTGGTGGTGGTGGTGCTGATGGGAATTCGACGCCAGAACTTTGGCCTGAATATTTCAATGAAGTTAGAGAACTGAGGGATCTGTTATGGCAAGAGGACCAGATCAATCCAATCATTGACGCTTTTGCGGCGCAAATAGAACAATTGGAAAAGGCAGATGCAGCTAGATGGAAGGGGGCACCTTCAGACGCGGGTACGTATTCGGGAATTGGAGGAGCTGGGGCATCTTCGATAGCGTCTCTTGTCAGAGACATGAAAAGATTCGCTTTCTCAGGAGGGTCTTGGCCCGGAGGCAATGTAGTTAATGGAGGAAGGGCAGCTCACTTGGATTCATTGCAAAGATCAAATGGGGAAGGTGGTAAAGTGCCAAGAAAACCCTCGATCACTTTCAGTGGCGAGGACGGGTTCAAGTCTAATGACTTAGTATTTAAGTCTTCGGGTTTTTCAGATCCGCAAGGAACATCCACTTTTGAGTCGATGCAGTGGAGGTTAGCAGAAATCACGCCGGTTAGTGACGAGGGGGTTCGGCTCTTGCCGATATTTGGTTTAGGTTCGGAGTGGAAATTCTTGGACGATGGTAGTGATCAAGGAAATGCCTGGAGAAGCGTTGGTTATGATGACAGTGCATGGTCAGTTGGCCTTGCTCCGCTCGGCTATGCGGACAATCAGGTAGTGACTACTATAGATTTTGGAGGAGTGACTTCCGATAAGCACATAACGACTTATTTTAGGAAAAAAGTTACCATAGATAACTTCCAAGAGATGGGTGCCATTGTTCTTGGACTGCAACGTGATGATGGGGCAGTGATTTATGTTAATGGAAATGAAGTGGGGCGCTCGCAGATGCCTGGGGGCAAGATAGGTTTTGATACTACAGCATCGGGGTCGCGTGAAGAGGACACGATATTTGATTTCGAATTGCCTGCGGAGCTTTTCAATGAAGGAGAAAATGTCATTGCGGTTGAAGTTCATCAGGCCTCTAAGTCTAGCAGTGATATGATTTTTGATTTCAGGATGAGTGGCATGGCACCTACCATTACAAATCCAGATTCTATCAAGTTAGAATGGGACGCTGACTGGGATTCGGGGCCTCTTAATAATTTTGAGGAGTCAATAAAGGTACCTAGCTCAGTTGTCCGGTCCGGATCCGTTTACAGGGCAAGGGTCCGGCATCAGGACAGTACGGGCCGCTGGAGTAATTGGTCAGATCCTATTGAATTTGAGCCGAACGTTCCGGACTTGTCAGATTACAATAGTTCTCTATTGATAACAGAGATCATGTACAATCCTGTTCGTCCAACTAATGAAGAGGCTCAGGCCGGTTACCTAGATGATGATCTTTTTGAGTACATTGAAATTAAAAATATTGGAGAGAAGAATCTTGATTTGCGTGATTTAAGGTTCACTAAAGGCATAGATTTTGATTTTCTTGGTTCACAGAAAGAATTTATAGGACCAGGCGAATATGTTCTTATAGTTAATAATATAAAGGCCTTTGAGATGCGCTATGGATCAGAGCTCCCAATTGCTGGCCAATGGGATGAGGGTGATCGGTTAGCGAATGGAGGAGAGCAGATTAAGCTTTCTTTTGGTGGTGGAGATCCAGTCATTGAATTTAAATATGATGATGATGATCCATGGCCAGCTCTGGCTGACGGGTCTGGACCATCGATGGTGCTAACAAACTCAAATGGTCAGCCAGATTATGATGATCCGCAGAGCTGGAAAGTGAGTTCTTCTTCACTAGGGACACCCGGTAAGGAGGAATCTGGAAAAGTATACTCTGAATGGAAAGATGGTATATTTGGGGACGGGGATCCTATAGGGAGTAATTACAATGATGACCCTGATGCGGATGGAATGGTGAACGTCTTTGAGTATGCGCTTGGCAGTGATCCACTTGATAGAAAGTCTGTTCCAGACATACAAGTTAAAGTGATAGAGAATGAAGGGAGTAAGTTCATTGGTCTAGTGTATAAAAAAATGGATAATCTTTCTGATGTTGTCTTAAGGATTGAGAGGTCCTTCGATTTACGAAATTGGGAAACTGGTGGTGACTTTACACGTTTGATTTCTAATGAGAATATCGGGGACGAGTATTTGACCGTCACGGAAATAAGCGCTTCATCTTTAAATGAAAATGTTCGGCAAAATATAAGATTATCGATACAGTTAATTAGGTAGTTTATTTGGTTCCACTAACCGCAACTCAATTAGATATTTTAAATAGAATGTTACTAAGAAGTTTTAAATTTGGACTTTTAGTTCTTTGCCTTCAATTGATTGAAATTGCGCCCAGTGAAGAGATTAAAGATTCTGTAGTTTCCGTTAATGTGATATGCAGTGCTAGTGATAAGGGGTGGGTTTATATTGCTCTCCATGACAATGAGAAAACTTTTCCTAAAAAAGGCAACGACGCGACTTATCTTTCAAAGGCAAAAATATCAAAGGGACAAGTTAAGGCAATCTTCAAGAAAATTCCTCACGGTGATTATGCCGTCAGTGCATTCTATGATGAGAATGGGAATGGTGAATTGGATTATAATTTTCTTGGGATCCCAAAAGAAAGTGCTGGAGTTTCTAATAAGTATTCAGGCTTTCCTAAGTGGGAAAAATCAAAATTTGAGGTGAAGCCTTCTTCGATATCAAAGATCATAATTGATCTAAGGTGATAGATCATACCTAAATAGTCTCTTTAGGAGAGTAGAGTTTTTTAAGAAATGATGTCATGGACAACATTTCCAAAAACATCAGTCAATCTCAGGTCACGACTATTGTGTCGGTAAGTGAGCTGTTCATGATTTAGCCCGAGCAGGTGCAGGATCGTTGCATGAAAATCGTGAAAGGAGACAGGGTTATTTACGGCATACATTCCGAGTTCGTCAGTTTGTCCATAGCTGAGTCCTCCCTTAACGCCTCCTCCGGCCATCCACAAGGTGAACCCCTTATGGTGATGGCCTCTTCCCAGTACAGATTTCTCTTTTCTTTCTTCCTCGAATGGAGTCCTTCCAAATTCAGTTGCCCAGACAATTAATGTTTCATCCAGCATGCCCCTAGACTTGAGGTCAGTGATGAGGGCTGCTATTCCCTGATCCGTGCGTGCTGCATTGTTTCTGTGATTGTCTACGAGGCCTCCTCGGTTCCCATGAGCGTCCCATTTTCTACCCTCAGCCCCGTCCAGAATTTCAACAAAGCGAACACCAGATTCGATGAGGCGCCTTGCCGTAAGGCATTGCCGAGAAAAGAGGTTTTCACCATAAAGTTTATGAATACTTTTAGATTCGCGATTCAGGTCAAAGGCTTTTTTGGCTGAGCTTTGCAGATCGAATGCCATTTCGAATGACTCGATGCGGCTCATGAGTTCGGGTTGGCCGATGTGTTTTTTCTGATGCGCTTTATTTAATTGCTGGAGTTTTTTTAGGTAACTGTATTGATCTTGTTTGTTGATTTGGGGGTCAGGGCTCAGATAAGGGAAGGGGGGCTTGCCCCGTTCAGCTACCGCGACTGAGGCCCGGTGCCGACCAGGTAGCATGCCTTGCTGAAAAACAATGTCTCCGGCCGTTGAGATGCCGTCCTTCATGACAACGTAAGGTGGTAAGGTACTGGATTTGCTTCCTAGTCCATAGGTGACCCAGGAACCAAGGCTAGGGAAGCCGGGCCTTCCGTGACCTGTGTGCATCAGAGTTTCCCCGACAGAGTGAATTGCCGAGTCAGTATGTAACGATTTGATGAAACATATATCGTCCACTACCTCTGAGAGTCTTGGGTAAATCTCACTGACCCACGATCCACTTTGACCGTGTTGTTTAAAATCAAAGACGGGTGGAATGATCCTTGAGTTTTCGAAGGACTTTTCGGGATTGAACCCATCAAGGTCCTCTTTACTGAAAATCTCAGATGCTTTTTTCCCAGCATATTTTTTAAGAACGGGCTTGTGATCAAAAGTTTCTAAGTGACTGGCTCCTCCACACATAAAAAGAAAGATTACATTTTTAGCCCGGGGCGCTGCGTGTGGAGTCACTGGCAAAGTGGCGGCAACGGAGTCAGCTATTGAATTCAGAGAGGCGCCGCTTATGCCTAGATTTTTAATGAAGGACCGTCGTTTCATTTCTTCATTCAATTAGTGGATATAGATGAATTCATTTAGCCCAAATATGAGATGACAGAAGTTTGTTAATTTAGCATCATTTTGCCCATTAAGTATACTCATTCCAATTGTTATTTCTTCTTCATTAGGAAGTCTGGAAAGAGCGATCATGTATGCCTTTTCGATTCGGTCCTTTGGGTCTTGGGTGCTTTCCTTTTTAATTCTTTCCGCAAAGTGTTTGGACAGTGTCCATAAGAACTTTGAGTTGAGAGAGAATAGGGTGCTTGATTCTCCTGTCGAGGTGCTCCTGGAGCCTACGCTCGCAGAAGTGTCCGGATAATTGAATAGTGAGAGCGTAGGGTGATGCACGGAACGGTGCGCTTGTAGGTAAATTGAGCGGCGCCAACTATTTGGTAGATCAGGAAGTGCTTTTTTATAGTCTCCGACCGGCGTGCTTTTGCCATGCATTTGTTTCTTAAGGACTCCCGCGACATCAAGTAAACGGTCCCTAATTATTTCAGCTTCGAGTCGTTGTGGTTTTCTGTGCCAAAGAAGGCTATTGTCTGAATCCACATTAAGATATTCTTGAGAAGATGAATTCTTTTGTGTGTATGTGGCGCTCGTTAATATTAATTTATGGATGTGGCTTAGTTTCCAATTATTTTTAATGAGCTCCGCAGCCAGCCAGTCCAGCAATTCCGGATGAGTCGGCTCTGAGCCTATTTTACCAAAATCATTGGGAGTTTTAACTAGTCCTTGTCCAAAATGGTGGTGCCATAATCGGTTAACGATGACCCTCGCTAATAATTGTCCAGAACCATTGACCGTATCGGTGATCCAATTGCCCAGTCCTTCCATCTTGTTACTTTCGCTTAACCAGTGATTGGCCGACTTTTGCATCAGGACTTTCAGAAATCCCGGAGAGACTGATTTTCCCGGGGACTTCCAATCGCCGTTGATTAGGACCTTAGGCTCAGTGATTCTGAGGGGAATCCTCTTCGAGGATGCTATTGGATTTTCATTGAACTGGTCAAAGAACAGAGCTGTGAATTGGTAATATTCTTCTGTCGACATTGGATCAACTGGGTGGTCATGGCAACGAGCGCAGCCAAAAGTAAAACCAAGAAAAGCGCTTCCGGTCGTTGAGACCATGTCATTTAACCTATGGAATTGCCTGTCATTGGGATCAGCATTGTTCTGCAATCTGGTGCCGAGGTGAATGAATTGGCGTAATTCCCTGTACTCAGAACTGATGTTATTCGATCGGGGATTGAGTTGGTACTGAACGAAAAGATCGAATGGCAGGTCATTATTGAATGAATTGATGACGGCGTCTCGATACTTCCATGCATCATTGCGGATTCTGTCTTCGTTTACTGTTAAGATTCCGTTGCTTTCACCGAACCGAGCAACGTCAAGCCAGTGCCGGGCCCACTTTTCACCGTAATGAGGGTCAGTTAACAAATCATCAACAAGTTCAGTGTACGCACTGCTCGATGCGTTATTTATGAATGCGTTAATTTCTTTTATCGTTGGGAGGATACCGGTCAGTCCGGCATGCAGCCTGCGCATTAATGTGTATCGGTCCGCTTCTGGCTGGGGCTTGAGGTTGTTCTTCTTTAACTTTGCTAATACAAAGTGATCGACAGGATTTTTGATCCATGGGTCCTCAGAATCATTTACTGCGACGCTCTTAATGGGGGAAAGGCTCCAGTGCAATTGTTCTGCGGCATTAGCCAACAGTAACTGGGCCGATGCAGCTATTGCTATGATTAATACTTTTAGCGTCATTTAAGATTGAATCTTAAAACAAAATTAATGGTACATGGTTTTCAGGTCAACAATACTGAAGATTGGTACCAAAAGAGTATTTTTGGCCATCAAAATGCACAAAGCTATAAAAAAGGGTAAGAGGATTTGCCATGTGTTCGGATAGGCTGTTTTTTATACAAATCTTTCTAAGAAATAATGGAAGTTAATCGGTTCCATTCTATCTAGAAAAATATGAAAAAATTTGCGATAATATATGTAGCTAGTTTTTTGCTGAGCCTAGTGACATCACTTGGGCAAGATTTTTTCTATATGTCTAGAGCTTCACCAGCAGAAGGGGGAACCATTAAAGAATCCATCGCTTCAAGGGCAGAAGACGCGATCGTGGAGCATTATGAGGCGGTCCCTGCACCCGGTTACTATTTTGATTCATGGAGTCTTAACCCGCGAGGAGCACAAAGAGAGAGTCTCTATGTTCATACTTACGACCCGAGGCTCTCCTTTACTTGGGAAGGGGGCCGGATTACTGCTCATTTTGTTAAAGAAAATGCCGTCACCGGCCCCGTCGGAGAGAGTTTAGAGATTCGTCTCACGGCCAATGATCAAATGGAGCTGACTTTTCCTACCAAGTGGGGATCTTCGTATATAATCCTTAGCTCGAGCAATCTGAAGGATTGGGTGCCTGCGGCAGTGGGTGCTTCGGGAGATGGTAATGATAAAGCATATACTTTCCCAGTGACGAAAGGAGGAAAGCTATTCTACCGCCTGGCTGTGTATGGTCCTAAAATACCAGACAATCCTGAGGTTGCAGTTTCTGGAAGATTGTCGAATGAATGGTGGCCGGGATGGCCAGGTGGCAGTCTTAGAATTAGATTATGGGAATATGACCCTCGAATAGCCGATAAGGTCGCGGATTTGTTTGCAGAGAAGATAATAGAATGGCCCAGTGGTCCGCAAGGTAGGGGAGGGATTGAATTTGAATTGGGGGATCGATCAAAAGCGAATCCTGCACTAAGTTATTACATTACGGCTTATCTATACGAGGATGGGAAGGTTGGAGAGCTTGAGAGTCGGATCTATTTTCTGGGTGGATTTAACAGGGTCACTATCCCCGGCACCTTAACAGGTGATATAGGTAGAATTAAGTGACTTACATTAACTAATTTGATTCAATCTAAGAGAACATGACAAAATTCACGAGCATATGTGTAGCCGTTTTCATACTGAGTCTGGTTCCGTCAATTGGCCAAGGTTTGTTTTATTGGCCTCAGACCTCTCCGGCAGAGGGGGGAACGGTCAATTCATCCATTGCCTCGAAGGCAGAAGACGCGATCGTGGAGCACTATCAGGCAGTCCCTGCGCCCGGTTACGTTTTTGATTCATGGAGTCTTTATCCGCGAGGAGAGCATGATGAGAGCCTCTACGTTCATACTTACGATCCGAGGCTCTTCTATACTCAAGAACTCAAACCGATCACTGCCCATTTTGTCAAAGCAGATACTGTCGCTGAACCTTCCGAAAAGGACCTGGAAATTCGCCGCAAGGGGAGCAATCAGATGGAATTGACTGTTTTCAGCAAGCCTGGAGTAGCTTATAAACTCTATGGTTCGATGAACATGCTGGATTGGTCGGCCCTGGGTGTCAGACAGGGGAACGGGCAGGAGCAGGTATGGACTTTACCGATGAGGCAGGGAGGAAACGGTTATTTTCGGGTAGTTAAGGCGGATAACGTCGAGGATCTGGAGAGTGCGGTTTTTGGAGAGTTGAGCTTCCAGGGGGTTCCTGAATTTGCAGGTAATAGAGCTAGCGCTTGGGTCAGGTTGTGGGAATATGACCCTAGGATCGCTGATAAGGGCGCGGATTTATTTGCTGAGCAGATAATAGAAGAGATTCCCGTTGGGCCAGGGTTGAAGAGATTTAGATTTGAATTGGGAGATAAATTAAAAGCGAACCCTAATCGGAACTATTATATCACGGCGGCCATCTATGAAAAAGGCAGAGTCGGAGACGTGAATGCCCGAATCTACTTTCTGGATGGATTTAACAGGGTAGATCTCCCGAGCGAATTCTCTGGATCATTTAAAAGACTCAAGTAACTTACATTAAGTAACTTACATTAAGTAACTTACATTGCTTTTTACGCACATAAAAAGCGGTTTGCAGGGATTTTTATTATAAAATCCCTTAATCTTTATAATAGCTGGTAGATGGGAATTCATTGATAATGTTATTAGGTTATCAATGAATCAAATTACTATAAATAT
>SHBV01000090.1 GCA_004211885.1 Verrucomicrobiaceae bacterium | reverse complement strand
GATAGTTTGGTTGATATCGTTGCGGGTAATGTCGTTCCGGGCCCGGTCCGTACCTCGGATAATGTTTTTGCCAATGCTTTTGATGGGAACCTTGAAACGTGGACCTATCAAACGCAGTCTTACGCAAATAAGGCACCGCAGAGGACGCTCCTTGATCTTGAGTCCGGAACTCACAGCATTGACCGGATCCGCATCAACGACGTTGCCGGTAACGACACGAATGGACGGATGCAACAGATCACTGTCCGGGTCACTACCGACACGGCTTCCGATCTGACGGCCCGAAAGTACGCTGATGTGACTAATGTTTCCGTGCAGATCTTCGGTGAAGTTGATAATAAGGTCTCGACTAAGGACACGGAGCCTGAGCCTCCTGGACCATTCGGTGGTGAGCCGCAAAGGATCCCGGGCAAAGTCGAAACTGAGCACTATGACGAAGGGGCTCCCGGAACCGCATACAAGGACAATGATGCAAAGAATCAGGGCGCTGACTACCGCAAGAAGACCCAAGTCGATATAGAAAAACGCGGTGACGCCTCTAACGGGCACGGGATCGGCTGGACTAACGCTGGGGAGTGGCTGAATTACACAGTAGATGTGGCGGAGTCTGGAACCTATGATATCAAAATTCCGGTCGCTGCGCAGAAGCAGGGCGGCCTGTTCCATTTAGAGATTAGTGGAAAGGATCTGACTGGTCCAATCCGCGTCCCCGACACGGGTGGCTGGACCCAGCTCAAAACGGTCACTCACAAAGGGATTAGACTAAAGAAAGGCGTTCACGTTTTGAAATTCGTCATGGATGAGAACGGTGAGAGTGGGTACGTCGGAGACATCGATTGCCTGATTTTTAGTCGAACGGAGTAACAGTGGACGCAACGCATAATGGTTTAGTAAGGCATTTAATAAATTCTTAAATCACCAGAATCACCAGAAGTACACTGTTTCCAACATTATATTTGGGCATTAAACTTAAAGGATATCGATTTGAATATGCTTATTTAGTGGGCAAATTAGGTACTTGAAGAAAAATTGCAGATAAAAAGAAACTTTCTGTAAAAATTGATGAATTTTTCGTTATCAGACTCGTCTAACGAAGAAGAGCAGCCCTATCGTAATGAAGAGACTCTACTGAAAGAGACTCCGAACAAAGAAAGAGATGCGCTTCTCATTGAGCGTTGTAAGTCAGGAGACTACACCGCATTTGATGAGTTAATTACAGTCTATAGAGGTAAAATTTATGCAATGATTTTTAATATGATAAGGAATGAAGCGGACGCTTGGGACCTTTCTCAGGATGTATTTATAAAGGCTTGGAAGTCACTTTCTAAATTTGAAGGGCGATCAGCATTTTATACTTGGATTTATAGGATTGCCCATAATGCCACTTATGATTGGATGCGTAAAAAAAAGGTAGAAGGGGCCGGAGAATTTAACGACGAAATGCTCAATGAAGCTGAGCCAGGTTCCCCCACTTCGCCAAAGGTATATGATGCTCCGGACCAGAATGTCCAAAGGGCTGAACTTCAAGATAAAATTAAAACGGCAATTAATTCACTTTCAGAGGATCACCGGGAAGTGATTCTTCTGAAAGAAGTGGAAGGTCTAAGCTATCAGGAAATAGCAGAATCAATTGGAAGTTCAATTGGGACAGTGATGTCCCGATTGTATTATGCCCGGAAAAAATTACAGGAAACTCTTAAAGATAATGTCTATGACTAAAAAAGAAGAATTGGTCACTCGGTGGATTGACGGTGAGCTCAATCCTGAACAGGAGCTTGAATTTAAGCAGCTAGAAGAATCAGATCCAGATTTTTGTGCTACCTTCAAAGCGTCGGCCGAGAATGTTCGTGAATTATTGTGTTCTGAATTTAATTCTAACATTGAAGTTCCTCATGGTGATTTTTTTAATAGCCAGATAGAAAAGAGAATTAGACAATCCAATGCAAAAGAATCTCAAGATTCTAGCGTCTTGAGCGCGGCGATAATCTGGATCAAGTCTCCATTCACTTGGGCAACAGCTTCTGCCTTTTGCTTGTTATTATTTTTATCTAATCAAAATTTGGAGCAAGGTACCGGGTCTACTGTTATTTCAACCTATTCTCCTGACCCTTCTGTGAGCATTCTTAGTGCTGGATATAATGAAGAGGCAGGAGCCACAGTGATCAAATTGGAGGGCCTTGAGCGGATACCTGATGATACTGATTTTAGCGTAAATCATATTGTTTCTTATGATCGACAAGGACCCCCAGGATTCGTCCATTTCTATAACAAAAAAGATGAAGTTGTTTATATAATGGAGACAGATGAGTTCGGATTGCCTAATGTTTTTTAGACTGCTGATTAATTAATATGATACTCTTTCGACAATTTGGAATGAGAGGACCTATTTTTCTAGGGGTCATTGGCTGGATTTTGTTACCAGTTGTGCTTTTTTCGCAAGAAAGAAAAACCGAAAAAAGTTACCTCAATAACATATTCTGGGGAGCACTTGTCTATGCGTCTCAAGAAAAAACAGATAAGCCTATAAACGCAAAATTAGGCTCTAAATTAAAGAAAGCATTTCCCACATTTCAGAATTTCGAAATACTGGGTCAGCACACTCAAGAAAATGTTTTTAAGGAATATGTAAATTGGGTAGTCCCTTCTAACGAGATGAACCTTGGATTCGAATCGAAGGGCTTAGCAGAGAGCGGAGGTGTAAAATTACTACTGAAGCTTTGGAGAAAGAAAAAAGTTATATTAAAGTCAGATCTTATTATTTATCCCGATAAGCCAGTTCTTATTTCTGGTCCTGAATGGAAAGAGGGGCGCCTCATCTTTGTGTTGGAGATTAAAGAAAAGAATTAATCTATTTAGTGAAGCTTTTTAGGTGACTGCCTTTGTCATTTCTGATCTTTCTTTTTTTAGTCGCAATTGCCCACACGCAGCTTCTATGTCATGTCCTTTTTCTTTACGAAGAGTGGCTTGTATTTTGTTTTTGATTAGAATGTTAAGAAAGTTCTTCTGAATTTTTTCTGAGGGTCTCTCCCAGTGCAGTCCTTCAACTTTATTGTATGGGATTAGATTGATTTTCGCTCGAAGCGAAGACGCTATGTTGGCTAGTGATTTTGCCTGTTCCTCTGAATCATTTATTCCCTCAATTAATATATATTCGAAGGTGACTTTATGTTTTTTCTTAGAGTTATAGTATTGGAGGGATTCAATTAGATCATTTATAGGATATTTCTTATTGATAGGCATTATTTTTTCCCTCACATCATCACTGGCTCCGTGAAGTGAAACAGCGAGTCGGATCTGTAATGGCTGATCAGCTATTTTCCGAATTTCTGGAGCCAGGCCACTCGTGGAGACTGTTATGTGTCGAGCGCCGATTCCGAGTCCCCAGTCAGCATTGATGATTTTGATAGAGTGCATCAGGTTCTTAAGGTTTGCGAGTGGCTCTCCCATTCCCATGAAAACGACATTGTTAATTTTCTTTTTTGATTCCTCTTCCACAGCCAATAATTGCCCGGTAATTTCGCTTGTTTCTAAGTTACGTGTGAATCCGTCTAGGCCACTAGCGCAGAACTTACAGCCGTAAGCACAACCGACCTGACTCGAGACGCAAAGGGTTTGTCTTGATGACCGGTTACCATTCACATTAGTCGTGGCAGGAATGATTACCGATTCGATGTACCGACCATCATGTAATTGGTATAGATATTTTTTGGTAGTATCATTTGATCGGGAATCCTGAACAGGAGTCAGGTCAGTTATCCTATAGATTTTAGAGAGTTTTTCTCGTAAATCATCAGGCAGATTGCTCATGTCTTTGAAATTTGTAACTCTTTGATTGTAGACCCATTCAATGACTTGGCTTGCTCGGTATTTAGGCTCTCCAAGTTCAAGAAGATCGTGTTCAAGTTCTTCTTTTGTGAGGCCGGTAATAATTTTTCCCGAAGTCATGTTGATACACTTTAGCACATAAAAGCAAATGCTGCTCTTATCGTTGCAAGTTGAGAAAGGTTCCTACAAAGTAACGTCATGCGATTTTTTCTCCTTTTATTATTATTCTCGTTTTTTGCTGATACGTATTTAAAAGCATCTGACAAACCGAATATTTTATTCATTATGGCTGACGATTGTACGTTCCGGGACATTGGATGCTATGGAGGTCAAGCAAAGACGCCAAACATTGATAAGCTTGCCGCTCAAGGCATGCAGTTTAGTCATTGTTTTCAGGCCGCGCCTATGTGCTCTCCAACTAGGCACAATTTATATACCGGACTCTATCCCGTGAAAAGTGGAGCCTATCCAAATCATACATTTGTTAAGGACGGTACCAAGAGCATTGCGCATTATCTCAAAGATGTAGGTTATAGGGTCGCTCTGAGTGGCAAAACACACATTAAACCAAGAGAGGCATTTCCTTTTGAGTACTCAGCGAAGTCAAATAATCCTGACCTAGAGAGGATTAATCTTTTATTTAAAGAATGTGCAAAAAGTGAAACTCCTTTCTGTCTTTTTGCCTGCTCAAATGAGCCACATACTCCATGGAATAAGGGTGACTCTTCGAGGTATGACCCTGAAAAGCTTAAATTACCATCACAATTTGTTGATACGCCGGAGACTCGTGATGCTTTTTCCCGATACCTTGCTGAAATAAGTTATTATGATTGGCAGGTAGGACAAATTCTTAAGAGACTCGATGAGAGTGGTCTCACAAAAAACACGCTGGTCATGGTAGTTAGTGAGCAGGGGAGTGGCTTTCCATTTGCTAAATGGACTTGTTATGAAAGTGGATTGCAAAGCGCGATGATTGTTAGGTGGGATGATAAAGTGATTCCTGGATCGAAAACTTCAGCGATGGTCGAATATGTGGATGTGTTGCCTACTTTTTTGGAAAGTGCCGGTGCAAAGATTGTGGAGGGCCTAGATGGGAGCAGTTTTCTTGATGTTATTTTAGGAAAGAAGGATTCACATAAAAAATATGTTTTTGGTGAAATGACAACACGAGGAATTAATAATGGATCTGAAACATTTGGGATCAGGTCTGTAAGGGGTGAGCGTTATAAGTACATATGGAACTTCACTCCAGAAATTGAATTTAAAAATGCCTGTACACATACTGAGGAATTTAAGAGTTGGATAAAGAAGGCAAAATCAGGTGATGAGGATGCCGCAGATAAAGTGAGACGTTATCAATGGCGGCCTAAAATTGAAGTTTACGATCTCAAGAATGATCCTTATGAATGGAAGAATCTTGCAGGAAGGCCTGGTATAAAGAGTATCCAGAGCCGACTCGGAACAGTTCTCAGGGATTGGATGGATTCTCAGGGAGACAAGGGGCAGGAAACTGAGCTAGCTGCTCTTGATCGACAAGCTAGAGCGAAAAAAAGAAAAAAATCTAAACGTACTAATGATTAGGACTTAGACAGAGTCACGACTCTGTTTTCGCTATCTAATTTATGATCAGTCACTTTTCCATCAGGCCATCTTACTTTGAAGCTTTGAATTGTTTTTCCATTTGCACCGAAGAAAAGATGTGGAGTCGATTGTGAGAGGTAGCCTGCGCCTGCTTTGACTTCTTTTAAATGTTTGGAAGAGTCGGAATAATTTGCGATAACTTTTGCTCCGATAGCATGAATGTTTTTGTTCTGTCCTCTAAGAATGACACGTATTTTGTTGGTATTATTTACACTAGCATTCGTTGTGTATGATGTGATTGGTCCGTCATTACTAGAGATTAAAATGTCTGGGAGAGAGTCTCCGTTAAGATCTGCCTTAGCAGCTGATTTAGCATCATTGGAAATTATTATCCCGCTCTCTTGTGGCCATACCGTTTTAAATGTTCCGTCCCCATGACCCTCAAGGATCAGGCTCATTCCGCCTGACATTCTTCCAGTTTCTACTTGTGTCTGGTAAAAATTTTGAGCCAGGAAAATGTCAGGAATACCATCCCCATTCATGTCTTCTATGGCTATCCCAAAGCATGGAGCCACTTGCGCCATCTTCGGTAATTCTTTAAAACTGAACTGACCCTTTCCATCATTGAGAAGGACACCGGAATTTAATTCCGTGATTGAAAACTTTTGAGAGTCTTTCATTTCTTGAGGTGTGTAGACTTGGTTCAATTCTGCTAATGCAAAAGAATGGAAGGTATTAAATCTTTCTGCTAAGTGCGGTATGGCTCGGGTCGAACAACTCTTTCCCCTCACAGGAAAGAGTTGACCATTTTCATATTCTGCTTCGACGAGGCGCATTTCATCAGTCCCGAATTTACCGTAGTATAACAAGACCGGATGATCCTCAGAGGCATGGTACTTAGTATTGAGGCCGAAATTACTTGCTACGATATCGATGTCTCCGTCCAGATCCAGGTCCGCTGCATTTACTCCATTCCACCATCCTGGAATTTTATCGAGACCCGACTCCTTGGTAAGGTTAGTAAATTTCCCTTCTTTATTTTGTAGATAAGTTATGGGTCCCCATTCGAGAGCAATGATTAGGTCCTGCCAACCGTCATCATTGATGTCCGTGAAAGTGGCTCCAGTCACAAGACCCAGAGACGAAAGGGAAGGGGCTATTTGCTCGGAAGACTCTTTGAACTTACCATCTACATTGATGAGGAGTCTGCTCTTAGGAGCGGTAGGGTATTGCTTACCAATGACTCTGCCCCCAATAAAAATGTCCAGATCACCGTCACGATCAATGTCTGCTGTGGCAATGGGTCCCCCTGAATCTGAATCTGCTGGTAAATAGGACTCAGGCGCCAATGAGAAATTCCCAGTACCATCATTTATGTAGAGCCGGTCCTGCAATAATGGTCCGGAGGATTCTATGCCGCCGCTCACTATGATGAGGTCCAGATCACCGTCACCTTCAGTGTCGGCAAGTAACAGTCCCATGTCCTCATAGTTCAGTGATCCTTTGATGGGTTCAGGTTTTGAGAAATTTCCGTCACCTTTGTTTTTGAGGATCTGAGTGAGTGAACCTTTTGCTCCGCCAAGGATGAAGTCTTCATCCCCATCATTATCAATGTCACCGACTGCTACGCCTGGCCCGAGTTGTGATAATTTATTTGGTAATAGGGGCTGATCCTTGAAATCATCAAAATTAAGTTCCTTGTGTCTGACTCCAGAGAGGCTCGTGTTGATTTTGAATAGAGTGTTGTTTTTCTGGTCATCTGATGAGGCTAATAAATTATTTTTTGATTCAGTTATTTCATAAAGGGTGCCTCCCTCTAGTTGTTTAAATTCCTGAGTAGTGCCGCTTGGCCAATTGACTACGAGTCGATTAATTTTGGTATTTTTAGTAATTCCAAAATGGGCCATAGCTTCATCAGAGCTGAGGTATCCTCTGGCCACATTAATTTGTTTAACGAAGGTTCCTGAATCAGTTTCGATAGTAAGTTTAGATCCTAGACCGTTACTGTTACTTTTTGTTCCATTCAGTTTGATGAGCGTTCCTGAATTTTTACTAGTATTTTTGTATAATATTGGTGGTTCGTCTCGATGCATTACGAACACATCAATATCGCCGTCACGATCAAAGTCACAATTCACTGCAGCCAGACTGAACCCAAAGTGATCGAGGCCCCAGCTCTTGCCTGTTTCAGAGAATTTATAGTTTCCTAGATTTTGAAATACCAAATTGTTTTCTTTTCTCAAATTTTGAGTTTCATTTTTGGTTTTCTCTCCTCCTTCTTCAACTTCACGAATGTTTTGTTCCATCCCGTTAGTGAAAAAAACATCTGAACGGCCATCATTATCAAGGTCATCAATCTTAACGGACCAAGTCCAATCCGAGTTTGCCATGCCTACTAGATAAGCAGATTCGAGAACTCTTCTCGTTCCAGTGTTATAATAGACAACGTTACGCATATTTTGAGGTGGCCTTGCCTTGAGCATGAATTCCGTTGTGGAGGCTTCCATTGATCCCATGCTGATTTTTCGTTTGTAATGAGTTGTTCCTGACATGTCAGCAAGGATAAAATCGACTCTCCCGTCGTTATTTAGATCTCCTGTGTCTGCACCCATACTGAACATTGTTGTATATGGCACTGCTTCTTCAATAGCATCTCGGAACGTTCCATCCCCATTGTTATGATAGAGGAAGTCCCTGTCTCCCCAGTCATTTCCAACGTAAAGATCGGGAAGTCCGTCATCATTATAATCCCACCAGGTAGCGGATAGTCCTCTACCTTCTCCTGGGATTATTCCAGCCTCGCTAGTGACCTCTTCGAATGTTCCATTTCCATTGTTACGATATAAGTAATCAGGCCTGCCAATCTTATCCCATTTTATCATTGGGCCCTTAGGTGTTTGTTTAACCAATAATTTAAAGACTTTATCATAGGGGGCGATGAGTGTCGGTTTACCATCAGGACCTTTTCCTATCATTTTCTTTGGATCAGGTGGGGTCAGATTTGGAGGTAGCCGATATTCATTGGTGATAAGGTAAAGATCCAGATCACCATCCTTATCATAGTCACAAAAGGATGGCATTAGGCTTGCATCAATGATGTCTAATCCGAATTCCTTTGCCATTTCAACAAATTTGATTGTGCCTCCGTCTTTGCCTGTATTGATGTAGAGACTATTTTCTTGCCCATAATTGGCAACGTAGATGTCGAGGTCACCATCATTATCAATGTCTATGATGCTTGCTCCTCTGCCCCATGCATTGTCCTTCTCTAGGCCAGATCCTTGAGTAACGTCCTCAAATTTAAGAGGGGACACCTGCCGATAGAGACGATTGCCGCTAGGAGAACTTGCTAGAAAAAGATCGGGAAGACCGTCATTGTCAATGTCTCCGACTGCTACTCCACTCGCTTCTAATCCTGAATTATAGAAAAATGCGTATGGATGTTTGAGGTCTTGTTTTATTTCAGATTGGATTCCTGAATCTTCAGGATTTAATGCTACGAAAAGTGTTTTTGTGGAATCCTCAGAACCATCATCTCTAGACAATTCTTTAGCAATGATCGTTTCTTTATTAGCATTGGGTGACGATGTTTTTTGTGTAACTTGAGTTGTATTTTCAGTTTCTTTTTTTTTGCAGGAGGAGAAAAGAAAAAATGGAACTGATGATGCCAAAAGGATGATCAGTGGCCTAAATGTAGAGAAAATAGGTTCAGTGTTCATTGATTACTCCGGTTGTTTGATTTCTATCATGGAGGACCCTTCCGAAATCTCAGTTATGGACTCTTTTCCATTTGGCCAATTAACAGACACTTCAGTCACTTTGTCTGATGCTTTTGTGGCAAAGGAAATGGTCGGAGGGTTTTGAGATAAGTATCCGGATCCTGAATAGACCTCTGCGACTCTAACGCTTCCATCGCTGATCTTGGCGGTGACAATGGAGCCTACGCCCGTGGTGTTACCGGCGATGCCTTTAAGATTAATAGAGATTACCCGATTTTCCGTAACATTGTCATTAGTGAAGATTTTTAAGTTTCCATTATTTACTCCAACGATGTATTCACTCCATCCGTCCCCATTTAAATCTTTTCGTGTCAGACTTTTTGTGTCTTCGAAGACTACGAGTCCGCTCTTCTCGGGTGAGATAGGAGTGAATGCTCCTTTACCGTTACCCTTAAGGAGTTGGCTCAGGCCGCCGGCCATATGCCCCGTTTCAGGTTCTGGGCCATAAAAGTTTTGAACCATGTATATGTCTAGATTTCCGTCACCATCAAAGTCGCTCAGATCGATGCCAAAACCGGGTGCGATTTGTGCAATTTTTGGCAATGGCTTGAATTCAAAGTTGCCTTTACCGTTGTTGATTAGGATTCCTGAATTTAGCTCCGTAGCCTTATAAATTTTTGAATTTTCCAATTTAGTTGAGGTGTAAATTTCCTGCAATGAGGCACGAGCAAAACTGTCAAAAGTTTTGAATTTATCCAGAAGGAAGGGCATGGCGTTTGATGAGCAACTTCTCCCTCTGATTGGTAAGAGTACATTATTTTCATATTTTGCTTCGACGATGGTAGATTCTCCGGTCCCGTCGAAATCACCATAAAATACTCTGATCGGGTTTTTTTCTTTGGGATGGTATTTTGTATTCATCCCGAAGTTACTAACGGCGTAGTCGATGTCTCCGTCCGAATCGACGTCTCCTGCTGAGATTCCGTTCCACCATCCCCAAAGTTCAGACAAGCCAGAAGCTTTCGGATCACTCTCTAATCCTGATCCATTATTAATATATACTCTTATGGGGGCCCAATGGTAGGTGACTATGAGGTCCGGCCTTTTGTCACCATTAGCGTCAGACCAGATAGCGCTAGTGACCATGCCGTATGATCTTAGTCCAGGAGCCATCGAATCAGTGACATCTTTGAATTTACCGTTAACGTTTTGTAGAAGGTAACTCTTTGGACTGGTTGGATATTGGCCAGGGACGACTCTTCCTCCAACGAATAAGTCAAGGTCGCCGTCAGAATCGAAATCAGAACATGTCACAGTGCTTCCGCTATCATACATTTCTGGGAGTGTGCCTTTGGGAGCTTTTGTGAATGCTCCTTTTCCATTATTTAAGTAAAGACGATCTTGTAATACGGGATCATTTTTGGTGCATTCTACTCCTCCGCTGACGACGTACAGATCCAGATCACCGTCACTGTCACTATCAAAGAATAGGGCTCCCATGTCTTCTGCGGCAGAGTCAGCGGCCACAGCGCCCCCAGTCAGAGTGCTGAATTTACCTGGACCGTTATTCCGAATCAGTTTGCCGGCATCATCTTTTGCTCCTCCAAGATAAAAGTCCTCATCCCCATCCCCATCGATGTCTCCCCATGCCATCCCTGGGCCTAGCTGGGAATTTTTTTGAGGAAGTAAAGGTTGTACTGCGTAGTCGTCATAGAGTGTCTCTTTGTGCTTGAGTCCTGCAAGTGAGGTGGGCATTGGCGAGAATAATTGTTTTGTCTCTTTTCTCTGGGATTTGATCGGTTCTTTTCCGGGCTCAGTGATGGTGTAGATTTGATCGGCGGAAAGATTGTTAAATACTTGTTTGTGTCCGCTTGGCCAGTGAACACTTAACTCATCGATTTGATCATTTTTTCCTGTGCCGAAGTGAGCAATTGCTTCACCGCTGGCCATGTAGCCTCGACTCAGTGTCAGGTAACGAATTTGTTTTTTGCTTCCTGATTTGATTCGAATCGTGGATCCGATCCCGTCAGGGTTACTCCGTGTTCCTTTTAGTTTTACTAAGATCCGATGAGAGTCTTGTGAATTATTCTGAAGTATACTTACCTCC
>SHBV01000009.1 GCA_004211885.1 Verrucomicrobiaceae bacterium | reverse complement strand
GTGATAATATTTTACCAAAAGCCCATCCAGTCATTCCTGCATCGCCAGCCATTGCGCTATCCATTGGCACTGGCGCAAATAAGATCATGACACCAATTGCCACAATAGATCCGAGAAATAGAACTACTCTACTATTAACTAATGCCACTAATATTCCAAGAAGAGGAATTGCATAGAGTTCAGGCGAAGCTCCGGCCCCAGGCATGTCTGCCCCACCAGCGGCTAATGTATAACCACTAAAAGCCGTACTCACCTCCCCACCTGCCATAGCAGCAAAACCACTCAACATTTCCCCCATTTCACCCATATCCAACCAAGGCAAAAAGAATCCCCCTACTATTAAAGCCCCGCAAACTAAACGAATCATTTTAATCTTTTCCATAATAAATATTTTTTTGGTTAATAATTTTTTGGAACCAAACTCAGAATATGGCTCTGCATTTAATTTAAATATAATATAGATCGTAGCATCCTTGCATATTACAAAAATACAATAATTTTATAATATGTTAGAATTTAATATATAAAGGACAGGAAAAATAGACCCCTCGTTGTAAGATTAAGATCTCCTATAAAGATTCCACTGCATGAAATTATAGCAGTGAAAATACCAGGGACAGGAATCGAACCTGCACGTCCAAAGGACACCAGATCCTAAATCTGGCGCGTCTACCAGTTTCGCCACCCTGGCTTTATTAAACTAATAACCAGTATTTAATCCTCTTATCGGCAATGTCAACCTCGACAAGGACACTTCGCCTCAGAAATTAATTAATTTAATGAAGTTCTATAAAATGAACCGCATTACAAACATGCTGGACACTGACCAAAAAATTCGAGCTCATGGTATATGCCAGAAAAACCACTACTCGCCATCACCTCTTTTTCCAGAGTCTCAACTGGGCATTTGAGACTCAGAGTCTCAATTTTGCCACAATCGGTGCAGACAAGATAATCATTATGCTCTCCAGGATAAGAAAAAATATAATACGCTGCTCGTTCTTGAAAACCCAACTTTCGAATCACACCCTTGTCTACGAGCCTTCCTAATAATCTAAAGACTGTAGCACGATCACATTGATCACGAAGCCCTTCAGATTCACAAAGTTCAGCTAAGGTATAAGGTCTCTGAAATGTTATCATTTCCTTTAAAAGTTCACGCATAGCTTTGGTCCTGCGTAAACCACGGTCACTGCACGTCTGTATTGCCCAATCGAGGCGATCTTGGATCTCTTTATCCATTTATTAGTATAATATGAGTTATTTAGTATAAATACATAATTTTCAACAATATAAATTATTAAACAAGCGACCCTTATGCCCAGTTGCACTCTAGTAGAAATCTCGCTAAACTTTAAGTAATAATTTTATACCCCATTCAACTACATGAAACCATTCATTAATGTACTAACAATATTAGTCGTAGGAATTTTTGTATGTTCTTGTGATCGTAGTAAAAATCCCACAACGGAAAAATCTGAAAAATCAAATCCTCCTCAAACAGAACAAAAGGAGATAAATGCAAAAGAAACTCAGCCAGTTTCCGTGAAGCCTGAAACAGAAGTCGCACAAAAAGAACCTGTTAAAAAACCAGAGACAAAAGAAATGCAAAAAAGAAAAGCATACGAACCTCTCACCGATGAGCAACTAAGGAAAACCCTGACTCCACTCCAATATCAAGTGACTAAGCATGAAGCCACTGAACGGCCTTGGACTAATAAATTTGATAAGCACTTTGAAGAGGGAATTTACGTCTGCATTATTTCAGGAGAGGCTCTTTTTTCATCTAAGGATAAATATGACTCAGGCTGTGGATGGCCTGCCTTCACCAAGCCTATCAACTCAAACGAAATAGTAAGCAAAACAGACTTTAAAATTGGTTACGCCCGAACCGAAGTCAGAGCGAAGACAGGAGACTCACACCTCGGTCACGTTTTCCCTGACGGGCCAAAATCAAAGGGAGGACTAAGATATTGTATAAATTCAGCATCTTTACGATTCATTGCCAAAGACAAACTCGCTGAAGAAGGCTATGGCGAATACGTGCATATGTTCAGTGAAAATACTAAAGAAATCCCTCAGTGATTAATCCAGAAAGGATCCAAGCAATTGGTGAGGAAATCGCTATCCGCTGGGATGATGGGAAAGAAACCTATTGCTCAATGGAAAATTTGCGCAAAGAATCCCCAAGCGCAGAGAATAAAGGAGAAACTGATCTGACAGGAAACAGGATAGGAGGTTCAGATCAGAAAACTTTTCCCGGCGTAAAAGTTACCGGCTGGGAAATGGTCGGGGGTTATGCAATTCAATTCACCTTTAGCGATGGGCATAACACAGGAATATTCAGTTACGACCTCATTCGGGAACTTTCCTCTTAATAGAAAAATCAAAGTCATAGTTCTTCTTTGAACTCGCCACCTTTTGAAGGTTGCTCTTCTTCAAGATAGACCCACTCATCTTGTTGTTCTGAGCGTGAAAAATAGTTAATTAAAATCACAAGAGAAAAACCTAACAAGCCAAGCGTGATTTCCAAAAGTCCAGGAGTGAAAAATATTGGTAATATATTTGCGAAAGCATCACGAAGAAGCTCAAAGGTTTGCCTGAAAAAAAGCGAACAGATAACGATAGGGCCGACAAAAAAACCTATCCAAAATGGACCTAATTTCTTACGCTTCTTTTTCGAAGAATCACCTAACTTCATGGTTACATACAGATTCTAGCTGCATTTGACGCTTTGCAATAAGATTAATCTTATTAAGAATTATTATTATGCACATCCATTTAATTCAGAAGGAAATTATCTGGGAACGCCCTGATGAAAATAGGGATTCTCTAGAGAAAATGTTTGAAGAATTAAAGCCCGCGGCTGGAGACATTATAGTCTTACCTGAAATGTATGCTACCGGGTTCAGCATGAACACTTTATTTAGTGAAGATATCATGCAAACGAATGCTCCTAACGCATCATTCTTAATGCGTAAATCGAGTGACTTCGAATGCTGTGTGATAGGCGGTATAGCGATCCAAAATAAGAATCTATTTCACAATGAGTCAGTCGCGGCATTCCCGAACGGGAATCTGATAAGATACAAAAAAAATAATCTCTTTCCATTGGCAAATGAAAATCAAACGTATACCGCAGGCAATGAACTCACGACCTTTGAATGGAATTCATGGATCATCGGTATGTCCATATGCTATGACCTTAGATTTCCTGAAATATATCGAGGACTCACAGCCAAAGGAGCTAATCTAATGGTTAACATTGCGAATTGGCCAATAGACAGAATTGATCATTGGATAACGTTACTAAAAGCCAGAGCAATAGAAAATCAGAGTTACATTGTCGGCGTTAACCGGACCGGCACCGATCCGAACAGTATTTACAATGGAAGAAGTATGATCATTGATCCAATGGGGGGCATTATTCTGGATGCAGGTGAAAAGCAGGGCATATTTAGTTCCACGATAGATATAGAAAAAATATCTTCATGGAGAAATAGTTTTCCGGCATTAAACAACATAAAAGGATCAACTCATAGACAACAAAAGTCCTGCCCGTAATCAATCAGCAATGCATCAACAAATACCAAATGGCATTACAGAAAATGAGGTTCTAGTGATAGCCTTTGAAATTGATCCAATCAAAGAAAGTTGGACGGATTATGTGACTGCTCTTCCGAAAAATGAACTAGATAGGGCCGGAGAGTTTCATTATCTAGAGGACAAACTGCGTTTCACCAAATGCCGAAGTGTACTAAGAAACACACTGTCGAAATGGTTAAATAATAATCCAGAACAACTCGAAATTACTTTTGGAAAGAATGGGAAACCATACTTAAAGCAAAGGCATGGCATCGAATTTAGTATCTCTCACACCAAAGATTTTGGCGGGATAGCTTTCTCAAGACATTATGAAATCGGTATAGATGTAGAAAACATCAATCGGGACACTAATATTATTCAAGTCGCAGAAAAAGTTTTCACTGATGAAGAAAGAGTGATGCTACATGCAGAAGGCGACCCCATTAAAAGAAAAATATTTTTCCGGATCTGGACGGCAAAAGAAGCTCTCCTCAAAGCCACTGGCCTTGGACTGAGCCTTGATCCTAAAAAGATTAATTTGAATCTACCTGCAAAAAACGAAGATCATGGCACTTTAGAATGTGACCACGAATCGTGCTCAACCACATTACGATTCATGGAATTATCGTGCCCCGAGCCATACATGATGACATTGTGCACACATGAAAAAGCATTAGATAATGTTAAAGTCTTTTTTCTTTAGTTAGAATCTACACATTGTACAAAAGCAGGAACATCATTGGAATTTCCCCTATCATCCAGAATTGCTAAGCTTTGATATTTTTTAGCCATGATGTCATTCCCATCAAGAATAACATCAATCATTTGATTCGGTTTAATCGATGTTTTAGCAAACCTTTCCCGTGCTTGCTGTTCTGTAAAAGAACCCATTTCCTCCTCCCTAAGATAAGGAATTGGATAACCTTCTTGCCCTCCCCCATCTGTACCGACAACTGCTACAATCTTAACACCCAATTTTCCTTGGTTCTTTACGGAAAAAACGAACTTTTCTCCTCGTTCTTTTACTGCGATGGACAAAAGATTCACTCGGCCTGAATTAATGCCAAAAAGCCCTAAGAACCAACCGATTAGACGGTCTGTAAAATTATCTATTAGAATAAATAAGATGAAAAATACAATGAAGATAATTCCAAAAAAAATAGCAATCATTTCATCAAATTTAATAGACTATATCTCATTCATTAAGGAACCTTTCCGATAACCTCTAAGATCTGACTGGGGCTACTAATTATAAAATTAGCTCCAGCCTCTCTGAGCTCTTCTTCTTCACGAAAACCCCATAAGACTCCGATCGTTGTCATCCCAGCTGCTACTCCAGTAAGAATATCAACGTTCGTATCTCCCACAAAAACAACATCTTTGGGATTAACTTTAATCGTATGGCATATTTCTAAAGCCCCAATCGGCGATGGTTTTTTTTCTACCCCTTCTCTTTGCCCTAAAACAACATCAAAATATTCATTGCCGATCAGGCTTTCTACACAAATTTCAGTGAAATGATGCGGTTTATTGGATAGAACAGCAGATATAATATTGCGAGATTTCAAATCTTCCAAGCATTCCATAATGCCGTCATACGGCCTACTTTTCTTGTTCCAATTTCGAGTGTAGGCCTCTTGGTAATCTTTTAAAACCTCTTCAATTAAATGTTCATCATTGAGGCATTCATTAGGTAAGGACCTCCTAATCAAATTTTCCATACCATCGCCTATGAAAAGACAATACTTTTCATAGGAATGTGTCGGGTAACTCCTCGCTAAAAGAACTTCATTAACCGAATCACCCAAGTCCTCTATTGTATCCAACAGAGTCCCATCAAGATCAAATATCACTGACTTGATACTTGCCACTTAGGGATAGGGCTATACGACTAAAACTATAAATGCGATTTCAGTAAGAGATAATTATTCAATGTCTCCAATCTTAAAATGCCAATCTTCCCTCCAACGATCTTCCTTGTACTTTCTGTAATTGAAACCCTTGATACCTTCACCGAATTGCAACACCTGCTTAATATTATTCAAAACCTCTATAGCTTCATCATCACTGACAAGATCTTCATTCTTTTCGATTAGGCCTATCCAATCTTGGAAAAATTGAATCAGTTCCTCAACATTAACCTTCAAAACAAGACCACTTATTTCATTATTCTTATTCTCAGCAATAGCGGCAGCAAGTTCATCAGTCGCTTTCTTGGAAGTTGTTAAAAAGAAAAGCTCGTCACTAAGTGAGAGGGACGGAAGAAAATCATTACTCACAAATGGCAACCCAATGAAATGAGTAGTAAGGTTTTTACCATCCATTGACAATGTGTCTGGCATTTGAAATTCCTGACCAGGCTCTTGTCCAGGAATTGCAGCAACAATTTCATTTATGGCAGGCACTAATTGTTCCCAAGCTTCAGCAAGATTCTTTCTATTCTTCACTGAATTAAAAATCGATATTCTAGGAACCTTTCCATCCTTGATGAACTCTGGGGGGACTCCAGGAACTTTTGGCATGCTTCCCTTCAGATCAATGATAATTCCCGCTTCAGATCCTAAACCACTAGCAACTTTATTTTTGAAAATATTCCAAACTTTAAGAAACTTTGGTGTCAGCATCTGATCGAACATTTGAAAAACTTCACCAACTTGCGGGTCACCTTGAAACTGAACTGCCGTTGCACCAACTCCATGAAGAATTTCTGCCAAAGTCTCAACAGTTGCGATACTATTTTCCCTTGATTCAGGATCTTCCATAAAATTCATTAAAAGAAACTTATCCTCTGAAGCTGCTGGTGTGAGCTTTAACGGTGTCTTAGCATCTATGCCTGGGACACTAGGGCCACCAACGGAAGCCCACTTCAAACCACTTTCTCTGTAAAGAACACCAGCAGTAGAATCCATTGTCACTCTAGTAGCTTCGTCCACTTGTTTGCCCAACTTACTAACCAAAGGAATTATTTTCTTAAGATCAACACCTTCCTCTTTGATTGATTTCAAAATCTTGGTTATTGCATCTGTCAGTGATGAGAATTGGTTAGGTGGATTAAAAGCATCTAGGGCAGATTTTGAAAAATAATTATAGGCTAAAATCTTTTTGTCAGCGTAACCCTTAGCGAACTGAAAATCAGAGACGGCCATCAAAGAATCCTCCTCTTTGTTCACAAATTTGATGTGACTATGATCAGGACCAAATCCAACTATTAAATACTCATTTAAAACACCAAATGAAATTTCGACTTTCTTTGAATCGATTATTTTTTCCAGCTTTTCTGCCAGTTCCTTGTCGCCGATCCCCTGCCTCAATTGCTCGCGAGCATTATCATCAAACACGTCCTTAGCTGCTACGCTCCATGATCTAAATTTCACCCCTTCAGATACGTCAAATTCTGATGTGAGTACAAATGGCGGCAATTGGTCTTCTAGTGCAGAGAGCTGATTCACCAACTGATTAGCCATGCCCTCTCCGACCTTGGATCCAGCAATGAATGCGGGCAATTGAAGCTCTGCGAGTGTCTTTTCAAACTTACCGTCCTCATCACTTAATAACTGATCCAGTAAATCTTTCATTAACTCCTCAGGATCAGAACCTGCACCTCCTCCAAAACCTAACTCAGATAATAATTGAGCCCCCGTAATCTCATAAGAAATTTTATTGATCACATCAATTACCTCATACAACCTTTCGAGATTAGCAGCCGTTCCTTTTCCAAAACCAAAGAAAGCATCTTCCCCAATAAAATCCATGGCCGAACCCCACGGCTCCGCAGCGTCCGAGATGTCAAGACCTGCTTCCAGCTCCAACAACTCAATTATTTTCTTCCAGGTATTACTCTTTCCTATTTCATTTGCAAAGTTCTCGAACTGAGTGAGACCAAAAACGATTTCAGTGTCCTGGGACATACTGGAAACTAAACCGAATGGTTTTTTCTCTTTTCCTTCTTCTTGCGAATAAACAAAAGCCTGAGCGCACCAATGAATGCAAGTTAAGGCCAGTAAGGTTTTTACAATTTTATAGTTCATTTCGATACGTTTATTTAATTCTTCTCTGATTAGGAATATGTATTTATTTCAGGCTAACTATTAGTTTTTTCACTCGTCACCGTCAAATTGACTTTTAGTCATTATTAACCCCAAAATGGGTCTAGTTTTTATTGACTGATAATCCACTGGATAATTAAGAGATGTTAAAAATATATTTTTATACTTACCTATAGTAAGTATATCACCTTATAATTCCATTATAATAATCTCTTCATTTTATAATTAGGGCCTCACCAATTGTCTGAGCGCCAATCAATTAATACATTCTCCATTAACTGAAGCTCGTGACCTGAACCAGTACCTTATTAAACCATGAGTAGGACTGAAAATCCACGCCGCTACAAAAAATATCATACCACAAACGACAGTAGCAGGTGCTGTAGGAATTTTAAAAGCGACAGCCAAATGAATGCCTCCTATTGCACTCAAAAAGGAATGAATGAGACTAAATAGCATCATCACCCATAGCCTATCCGTTAAAAGGTAAGAGGTGGCTGCTGGTAGAATTAACATCGCTATGACCAAAATCGCTCCGACTGATGTGAATGCCGACACCACCACAACTGATAGAATGCACATCAAAAGATAATGAACTAATCTGGGGCTAATTCCTATCGTTGCTGCCAAATTTGGATCAAAGGAGCTGACAAGTAATTCCTTATAAAATAAAACAATCAAGCATCCAACAATGAGAGCGACCATACCCATCGTCAAAGCCACTCCTGGCAATCCCATGATAATTTTCTCTTTTGAAGATAAGAAATCAAGTTTCCCAAAGAGCACACAATCTAAGTCCAGATCAGTATGACTTCCATGCAAGGATATGAGGATCACACCAATAGCAAACATTGTTGAAAAAGTAATTCCAATAGCAGCGTCCTGTTTGATTCGGGTTCGAGAATGCAAAACTTCAATGATTAATGTCGTTATGACTCCAGCCACTAAAGCACCTATGAACATCGGAGGCCCCGACCTTGAGTTAGTAAGAATAAAGGCAATGGCTATGCCAGGAAGGACACTATGACTAATAGCATCTCCGACTAAAGAAATGCGCCTTAGGACTAGATAATTACCAACTAGTCCACACGCTGCAGTGACAAAAAACGCCATTGCCAATATAGGCCAATATGCCGAAGCATGTCTTTCCCAAGGCTCTATAAATATTTGATAAAGACTCATGCACTTGCCCTCCCAGGAATAGGCTTACCGTGAGGATCTTTCTGCGGATAATCCAAATAAGACTCCAGTTCAGAAACCTCCTCTTCACTTAAAAAATGCTCCACCTTTTCTGCATCATCATGAACATGATCTGAAGCATAATTAGCTTCATTTGTGAGATAAAGTTCCCATAACCTATGATTACGAACAACTGATCTAGCTTTTTCGAATCCATCGTCAGTCAGGCTAACGCTATTACCCTCTAAATTGATCAGCCCTGACCTTTCCATATTTTTAATTTCCTTAAATATCTTCGTTACGGACATTTTCCGATGACTGGAAAGATCAGTTATTAATACTCTATTTCCTGAACTTTCCATACCTCTCCTTTCCAAGACATGATATATGGATTTAAGAGAATTTTCCTCACGGACCTTTTTGGCACGATTGCGGTACCTTAACCACTTGGTGAATCTACCATACTTGGGCGAAAAGAGGTAAGCCATTGTAAAAATTGAACTCGCAGAAAGGACCATGAAGGGCCCAGTAGGCAGGTTACTTCCAAGGAATGAGAGAAACACACCGATGATGGCAGATACTATACCAATTCCCATCGCTATCCATACCATTCGGTGCATGCGGTCAACTAGAAGATAGGCCGTGGCCGCTGGCGTAATAAGCATTGCTGAAACTAAAACCACACCAACGGCCTGAAGTGAAATGACAATAGCAAAAGCCAAAAACATTTGAAATAAAGCTTCCAAAATTCTCACAGGATAACCTATTGAAACCGCAAATTGTCGATCAAAACTTATCGCTAGGAAAGGTCGATAAAGTAGCCCAAAAAGTATAACGGTCGAAATGGTAACGACTCCCATTATTATGACATCATAACGATCCAGAACAGCAACATCACCAAATAGGTATGATTTGAGACCCGTAATTTTTGAAGCTCCTTCGTTATTCTGTATTATGCGAATGAGACAGAGCCCAATAGCAAAAAAAGATGCAAGAACAATCCCAAGAGCCGCGTCTTGTTTGATACGAGTAGTTCTCCGTATGGCTCCCACTAAAAGAGATCCTGCTAAACCTGCTAGAGTTGCTCCAATCAGTATAGCCACTGGATCCTTGCTCATGCTCCATAAGAATCCTAAAGCCACACCTGGAAGAACTGCGTGCGAGATAGCATCTCCAAAAAGAGCCATTTTACGAACCACAATAAAGCTCCCCAATAAACCACAAACAGCTCCAAACAAAATTGCCCCTATGAGACTCAAACGAAGTCCCCGGTCTGAGAACGTGATGAATCTTCTTATCTGATCCCAGGGATTCGTCTCAACAATTTCGCCTATTCGTGCAGCGGCAGCTTCGTGAACTGTCACGGAGAGTAATGCCACTCCAAATATGATTATTGTTCTAATCCTAGGCACCACTAAATCAATTAACTTTGCTCCTTTGCAAACTTTTCAGCGATCTCAGACAGAACGGTCAAGCGGCCCCCGTACGTCTGCTGCAATAGGTCTCCAGTGAATACTTCTTCAGTTTTCCCGAAGGCAACGACTCTCATGTTTAAGAGGAGCATCATATCAAAATATTCACGAGCACTACCCAAATCATGATGAACAACAATTAAAGTCTTTCCTTGATCCCTAATCTCTCTGAGAAGTTCAACAATCGCAGATTCTGTAGCCGCATCAACGCCCGCAAAAGGTTCATCCATCAAATAGAGATCACTTTCCTGAGCCAATGCTCTGGCAAGAAAAACACGTTGCTGTTGACCTCCACTCAAATTTGCTATCTGCCGTTTTGCGTATGCCTCAAGGCCGACTTTTTTTAATGCTGCGTGAGCCTTTTCTTTCTCTTCTTTGCCTGGCCTTCGGATGAGCCCAAGTCTCCCGTAACATCCCATAAGAACAACATCAATCACACTGACAGGAAAATCCCAGTCAACCGATTCACGTTGAGGCACGTACCCGACCCTCGAAATATTATTCTTTAAATCCTCACCAAATACCTTTACCCAACCATCAGAGAATTGAACTAATTCCATTACAGATTTTATTAGCGTAGATTTACCTGCTCCATTCGGCCCAACGACGCCGACTAGGCTCCCAGCAGGGACCGTAACATCGACTCCATAAAGGACCGGTCTCTTTTGATACGAAACTGTTAAATCATGTATTTCCAAAGCAGGAACCGCAATATCCTCAGTAGACATACTAATTATTTAAGAGCTTCCACAATGATGTTTATGTTATGCTTCAACATTCCTTGATAAGTGCCTAAGTCATATTCCTCATCATTGGACTTTTCTATGTCGCCAGGCTCTCCCATCGCATCGGAGAACAATTCTCCACCAATCGTAGCTCCCGAATCCTCTGCAATACTTTTAATGGCCTCAGGAGAAACACTAGACTCCACAAAAATTGATTTGATCCTATTCTTCTTAATAAAATCGACAAGCTTGACCCTTTCAGCAATCCCTGCCTCTGTGACCGTAGAAATGCCCTGAAGGGCAACTACCTCAAATCCATAAGCTTCACCAAAATATTCAAAAGCATCATGACTCGTGATCAGAATCCTAGAATCCTCTGGTAACGAATCGACTCTGGATCTAGACCATTGATGCAAATCTCTAAGTTCTTTTATTAATTGGTCGCCTCTTTCCTTGTAATGGGAAGAGTTCGGGGGATCTACCTCACTCAGCTCTTTGACAACTAAGGGAACACAATTTGCCCAAATTTCTGCATTGCCCCAAATGTGGGGATCAGGGTGTGATTTCTGACCTTTGATTTGATCCTCAGAAAGAGTCGATCCAAAATCAATTCCTCCCTGACTTTTAAGATTAGATGTCATCTGACCTTCAAGAAAAAGTCCATTATAAAAAATAAGATCCGCTTCACTTAAGGCGATACCATCACTAGGTATAGGCTCATAAAGATGAGGATCAACTCCGGGCCCCATGAGGCCAGTGAGTTGAACTTTGTCACCCGCTATTTGTTTGACCATGTCGGTAATCATTGTCGTCGTTGTGACAACAAAGATTCGGGCATCAGCATCCCTCGATCTGTCATCAGAACTGCAACTTGAAAAAGCCGCCAATCCTAACAAAACAGTTATTTTGCACATTAGTGATAACGTGGCAAGCGCTCGTATGA
Source organism: Verrucomicrobiaceae bacterium (assembly GCA_004211885.1). Taxonomy (GTDB): domain Bacteria; phylum Verrucomicrobiota; class Verrucomicrobiia; order Verrucomicrobiales; family DEV007; genus EC70. The sequence continues at coordinate 56,674 of SHBV01000009.1, read as the reverse complement.
CTGAATCAGGCATGTAGTAATATATCTTTTTATTCTAATATTAAATATATAGTCTATCCTAACTTTCATTGTAAGGACAATTATTATTTTGTTTGCCAAATAAATTTAGCCATGCCACTATTCTGTAATGGCTGCAGTTCTCAGTACCAAATCAGAGGCCCCGCGAGGGACCCGTGCCCAAGAAGACTATCTGGAGCAAATACTCAGCCTTATAGAAAAAAAGGGCTATGCTAGGGTAGTAGACATTGCAAAGAATCTTAATATAGCTCAAGCCAGTGTCACAGGAATGATTCAAAGAATGGACGCAGAGGGTCTTGTATCTTATGAAAAATACAGAGGAGTTATCTTAACCCCGGGAGGAGAAAAAATAGCGAGAGCCATCATTAACCGTCACGAGAGCTTGTCCAAGTTCTTCAAACTTTTCGATTTATATGATGATACTATTTATGATGACATTGAAGGAATTGAGCACCATATGAGCCCACCAACGCTTGCTACGATTCAAGCTCTCACTAAAGAATTGGAAAAGCAGCCGGCTCTACTGTCGCGGGTAAAATCTAAAGTCTTAGAAGCGACTTAAATTTAACCTCATGCAAAGAGGAATCTTAGGAATAGGCGTATGTACCTTGGACATATTGACTAAGGTTAAAACCCTACCTTCTAATGAGAGTGTTGAAGAAGCTGAATCGGCTATCTTTATGGGAGGAGGGCCAGTGCCGACAGCATTAGCTGCTGCAACTCATTTGGGAAGCTCAACAACGATGATTGATATTCTGGGTGATGACTGGAAATCAAATCTAATCATCGAAGAGCTGAGAAAGCATGGTATCCAATGCGAAAACATCACAATAGAATCCGGCGCATCAGCCTCATTAGCTTCGGTCCTTGTCAGGTCATCTGACGGAGCAAGAGCAATCCGTTTTGTTAGGAGTACCACAGAAGCAATCGATCCACAATCACTTGAATCTAATCTAATTAACGATCACAAAATCATACACTGCAACGGAAGGCACCTTGACGCATGCACTAAAGCTAAGGAAATAGCAGACTCACATAGCTCAGGAGCAATATTTTCCTTTGATGGTGGTGCTGGCCGCTACAGAGAAGAACTACTTCCGCTGATGAAAAGAATTAACATTGCTATCGTGGCTCTCGATTTTGCACTCAAAGCAACCAATGAAATAAATTTGACCGGATCTACTTGGCACAAATTAAATCAACTATTTCCTGAAGCTCATATCATTGGAATCACTGATGGGCAAAGAGGAAGTTGGATCCAGTACGAAGATCAGAAACCCTTTCATCAACCCGCATTCTTGGCCGAAAAGATAGAAGATACTACCGGTTGCGGGGACGTGTATCACGGAACATTTCTACACGCCATTGAATCCGGAAGGTCAGTGCATGAAGCAACAAGAATGGCTAGTGCCGCAGGAGCAATGAATGCCAGTGCCTTGGGTGGTAGAGGGCACCTCCCTAATAAGGAAGAACTAAAAAAGTTCCTACTAGAAGCCCAAGAAATTCAACTCTCTTAAACTTTGGGCAATTTTCCGGTACTATCGCCTAATTTGGAAACTTTCGCTCCGACCTTGTCTAACATGGCCACATACAAGTTAGATAGTGGAACCTCTCCCTGAAAATCCAAGTGACGTCCAGACTCCAGAGTTCCACCGCCATGACCAGCTAAAAGGAGAGGCAAGTCATGGTGCCTGTGGCTATTACCATCAGCAATACCACAACCATAAATAATCATAGAATTATCAAGAACATTCTGTCCTTCACCATCCTCCATAGATTTTAATTTGTTTAAAAAATAACCAAATTGCTCAATATAGAACTTGTCGATTTTAGCAATCTTTTCGAGCTTCTTTTCATTATTGCCGTGATGCGATAAATGATGATGACCTTCAGGCACTCCAATGTCTCGGAAATTCCTGTTACTACCATCATGAGCCATCATGAAAGTGGAAATGCGAGTCGTATCAGTCTGAAAAGCCAGAGCAGTAAGATCATAAAGTAATCGAATGTGATCCTTGTAATTACCAGGGATCCCTTCCGGCATCTTCATGTCAGGAGCCTTAGCGGCAAATTGCTCAGCCCTTACTACTTTACGTTCCGTGTCGCGAACAGCAGTCAAATACTCGTCCAGTTTTTGCTGATCATTACGGCCTAGCCTACTATGAAGTCTATTCGCGTCTTCCAATACAAAATCAAGAATACTTTTCTGTTCCTTTGCAAGCTTCAGCCGCTGCTCCTTGTTTCCTTTCTCACCTGAACCGAACAATCGCTCAAAAACAACTCTAGGATTTGCTTCGGGAGCCATTGGTATTTTTTCGTCTCTCCAAGATATATTATACTGGTAAGCACAACTATAACCCGAATCACATCTTCCACTCTTACGTGCAGCATCGCAACTGAGCTCCAATGACGGTAATTTTGTCTCGCTCCCAATACTTTTGGCTGCAACTTGATCCACAGAAATACCCAGCCTTATATCAGCACCTGCTGTCTTCTTTGCTCTCATTCCGGTCAAAAAAGTCGCGTTAGCTCTGGCATGGTCACCTGCTCCATCACCACCGTTCGTTGCATTTCTGTGATCTAGACCACTGAGCACTTGAAAGTCTTTTTTGAGATGAGCTAACGGCTCAAGTGTCGGTGACAATTGATAGTCTGCCCCTAATGAACTTGGCCTCCACTTTTGCATATTCTTGCCGTTAGGCGAATAGACAAATGCCATTCTCTTCGGAGACTTAGTTGAAACATCCGCAGCTAAAGATCTTGAGCCAAAGGAATCCATCAGAGGCAATGATATACTCACTCCAATCCCTCTGAGGACCTTTCTCCGTGATAACTTTTCCTTTATCATATTTTTTAATGTGCGGAAATTTACTAATTATTAGTCAATACAACATCAACTTCCACTAACTGCAAAAAATTACTATACAAACGTTAAATAATTAAGCTTTTATTCATTATTTTAAGGAACAATTCTGGCCAATTGAGAGATTTTCCCCTTCAAAAGGAAAAATTAACTAAAAACAGAGTAAATTTTCCCACATTAAGGCAACCAGGTAAAGCGCCCCCAATTTTTTTTGGGAGGCACAATTGGCAACTCCTTTTCTCCTGACTGAGTTCTTATCATAACTTTAGGCCCGCCTCTTTTTGGATCAGGAAAAGCTCGCGTTACAAATCCATCAGGAGACCAAGTAGGATCATCACCTCGACCCACTCTTTGTCGATTCTTCCCATCGATACTAACTACCCAAACATGAAACGTCGACGAAATCATTCGGTCTCGCTCAGGATTTTGTATGCCCGTAAACTTACTCATGTGAATCATCTCTACACCTTCCCAATGAGCGATCCTCTTACCGTCCGGTGACCAAGCAGGAACTTTTTGTTCTATTGGTGCTTTGATAGCTTTATCATATTCTATATCAGGCATGGAAATTAGCTTGGCGTTAGCTCCATCAAGGTCACTGACCCAAACACGCATCCCACCACTTCGATTAGATACAAAAGCAATTTGATCCCCTTTTGGAGAAATGGCCGGCATAGCATTACTATGCTTCAATTGTTCCTTATCGGTAAATAGTTTCCGGCTTTGGCCAGTTTTAATATTCATGATATGAATCTGTGCATTGCGGGCCGGGTCTTGTTGTTTTGGTTGAGGCTTCACTTTCATCCAGACCAGATGCTCTGAGTCAGGTATCCAAGAAGGCATCAAATTCATGCCCTCTCCTATCAATGTCTTGATATCATCACCATTCAGGTCGGAAACCCTCAAGGCTAAGCCGTGACCGATCTGTTCAACGTAGGCAACTTTCTTTCGATCTGGAGAGCAACTCGGCATGCGGCATCCGTTCTTTGAATGAGTGATCTGACGGCTGTTCGTCCCGTCTTCATTCATACGATAAAGTTGTAGAACACCTTTCTCATCGGTGTGGCTCACAATAACTTCACGCAATTCATCACCAGCTAAGACCGTTCCTGCCTTCTGAAAAAATACGGCAGCAAGAAATGCAATGATCAGAAAAGAAGCATTGAGTATTTTCATTTCAATAAATCCATTCAATGTAATTTAAAAAAGAAAAATTACTCAACTTCACATTTCTGCGGGATGATAATTTACTTATAAAGTTAATCATAAATTCTCCTACCGTCCCCTCTTCTGTACTGAAAAGGCACCGAATTGACAACACTCAAGACCATAGCAGAAAATCTCATATCATTGGATTTCAAAGACTTTACTATATTTTCCAAAGCAAGCTTATCATAAAATTCTGTTCCTCTACCCAAAGCATAAGTGAGCATCATTTCACTGGCACATTTAAGAAAATCATCGCGCTTTGCAGTTAGAAGAATTTTTTGAAATTCTTCATGTGTTTTGAAGGACTCTCCGGACACCAGTTTTCCAGAAGCATCAATAGGCGCGCCCTCATCATTTTCACGCCATTCACCTATCCCGTTAAAGTTTTCATATGCTAAACCAAGAGGATCCATCAGAGCATGACAGGATGAACAGTTAGGATCTTCCCGGTGCTGCTCCAATCGCTGACGCAGATTGCCTTTGAGTTTCTTATTACCGTCAAGCTCATCGACACCTGGAGGAGGATCAGGTGGGGGTGTGCCTAAAATATTTTCTAAAATCCATTTGCCTCTTTTTACAGGTGAGGTTCTCGTAGGGTTTGAGGTGATCGTTAGAATACTACCATGTGTCAACATTCCTCTTCTCCTCGTTCCCTCCAAAGAAATTTTCTGGAATCCATTACCCTTAATACCTTCAATCCCATAATGCCTAGCCAATCTTTTATTAAGAAAACTGTACTCAGCACTTATTAACTCTGTTATTGGTAGGTCCTCTTTTAGTACATGTTCAAAAAGCATTTGCGTCTCACGCTGCATGGAAGATTTAAGATGAAAATCTAACTTGCCGTATGTCTTTGGATCTGGGTCAACTGTTGGAACATCTCTTAACTGTAACCATTGACCTGCAAAATTTTCAGTTAGCGCCTTAGCCTTGGGATCTTTTAGCATCCTAAGGACCTGAAACTTAAGATTCTTTCTCAGAGTCGATTCAGTCGCATGAAGAAACAATTCATCATCAGGCATACTAGACCAAATGAAATAGGATAGCCTCGAAGCCAATGCATATTCATCGATGCGATAAGTCGCATCCGGATCATTAGGATCAGGCTGAACCTCACCCCGAAAAAGGAAAAATGGTGAAGTCAGAACAGCTTGACATGCAATCTTAATTCCATTTTCAAAGGCATAATCACCTCCCTCTTCAATTCCAATGCTCACGAACCTCATCAAACGCTCAATCTCAGACTCAGGCACTTTCCTGCGGTAAGCACGGTTAGTAAATTGCCAGAGTATTTTTTTTGCCTTTTTTAGTTTATTTTCAGGACTAATTTGAAGACCACTGAATGTCTTCTGATGAAAATCCGGTAACTTGTCATTTGATTCACCAAGGGGCCCTTCCACTTCAATGGAACTAACGTATAGGTTTCTATCACGCCTTCTTGGGTCTTTATTTTTGGGATCATAAAAATCATTAATGAACTTTATTTCGATCAATTGGATCCCATTATCCAATTCATATTTACGAGCAAATTCCTCTTCATCGATGCGTAGCCGGTACTCGTAAACTTGCATCTTTTCAGGCCTATTATTTACCTCAAATGTACGTCTTTTTTTACCTCCAACATCTAATGGCATCTTTGCCGGTTCGTTCCCTGCCTGATCAGCCCCTGCGCGAATTTTTAATATGTATTCTCCCCCTTGAGAAAACTTATGCCTGACCGTTACGGAACCATTTGTAGGTAAGATGCGAGCCCCTCCCCTAGGCTCGCCTCCCTTTAGCTTGCTAGCCTCATATTTTTTTATTTTTTTAGGCGGGTCCGATGTTCTTATAGCAGCCGAAGTGACTTGATTCGCTGCCTTCAAATATTTCTCTAGGAGGACCGGAGAAATACTGAGAACGTCCCCAACGTTATCAAAACCATAACCAGTGTCATCAGGAGGAAAGTCCTTCGCTGGTTCGAAATCGACCATCATCAAATCCCTCACCGTATTATTATATTCCTGCTTATTGAGACGACGAATCGTAACTCGTCCAGGATCAGGATTATCAGGGTCCAGACGGAACACTTTGTTTTCAATCCAATTGGTGATTATTTTCCTTTCCTCGTCACTGGGTTGTGACTTCCTTTTAGCCGGAGGCATCAGTTTCAATGACACGTTCTTTAAAACATCCTTCCAAGTTTCAATATCAGAAATTCTTAATCGTGAAGAACCCCACGAATCGAGTGAAATGTCTCCCTTCGCTGTTCCGTCTCCATGACAATCAAAACAGTGCTCCTCTAGTATCGGTAAAACTACTTTATCGTATGAAATGTTTTGAGAAAAGGTACCGTTAGAAGACCAGCAAAAAAAAACCAAAAAGATTCCACGGAAAGACAACTCTCTGTTCAAGGAGTAGAACCTTTTTCTGTGGTTAATGAAATCCATCTTCAGTAGAAATACTACCTCATAATTTAAACATCACTCAATTATGATGAATTAATATTTAAATTGATTCCTAAACTGCAACCTGGACCGGATCGATTCTTAGTGACAACCTCATCCTGGGCCACAATGTCCTGCAAATTCTTCGTCAGTCGGCATCCTACCATTTTCAAATACCAAAGAAACCCAGTTGCCCAAAGTCTGGTGAACACTTTGAATGGATTCCTGAGCTTGGACAAAAGCATTCGCCGTATCATTTTCTAGCATTTTCTCCCTGATCTTATTGTATTCCTCAACCTCACCTGCCGTCAGTTCCACACCAGACTGTTGTTTCATCTGCAAAGATTCTCCTTTGGTCTGCATTTCACTGAATAATCCCTTCGCCTCGTCATCCTCCATGAAACGGTCAATGGAGCCAAAAACCTCTTTTAAATTAGGATCTTCTAGTAGGGACTGGCAAAGTTCTTTGGCCTTTGTTTTGTAATCAGCTTCCGTCGAAGAAGATTCACCGATAATAATAGACATATTTTGATAGTCGATCCGCTAAGAGCAATAGTCAACAATAGTAAATTAGTTTATGAATGAAGTAATGGCATTAGTTGCAATGCTTAAAGAATTCGTATAAATATTTCAAATAATCGCAAATAAAAAATGCGGCCACTGACTAAAAAATAATAAAAATTTTATCTTATAACATCATGTCCGAATCAAATAATAATCAATTTTTCAAAGGCGAAGCCTGGGCCTGTTTTTTCCTCCGTATGTGGATAGGAATGCGGCTCATGTTCGCGGGACTCACCAAATTTCTAAATAAAACTGATGGTAGTTGGACATCGGAAGAATACAAATTTGGATTTCTCGATACAGAAAAGGCTGCTAATACCATGGCCAATATTACCGATACAATAAGAACCAACACAGCTATTCCCGAATGGACGCTTGGACCATACGCAACTTTTCTGCCTTGGGCATTGTTAATAGTTGGAGCATCTGTTATGTTAGGTTTATTCACGAGAATTTCCTTATTCTTGGCTGGTGCACTCGTCCTTTCATTGAGCTTTGGACTTATGCTTCTTCCCGACGACACTGCCGCAGTTGAACGTGGCGTCGAACTCATTGTGGTTGCTCTAGCATTACTGACCGTTAAGCATAATACTGGGTCCGTTGATAATCTGATCGCTCTAGCTTTTTCAAAGGACGACGAAGAAGAAAACTAAATCATCTCTCAATTTAAAAAGCTAATAAGGATCCGAGCACAATTTTAATACGTAAAAATTAATTAAGTCATGAACTTTAAACACATCGGCAAAGAAAATTCTAAGAAGGAAGAAATCACTGCAAGTTCTGAATCTTCTCTAACAAGGCGAAATTTTCTGCGCAACAGTTCGACTGCGAGTGTCGGTGCCGGACTCATCGTGACTAGTAAGACGGCACTCGGACAGGAAGGTCCTGACAAAGGCGAAAAAGTGAGGTGCGGCATCATTGGTTACGGAGATGAGGGTAAGGCTCTAAGAGAATCAAGCATGTTCCTCAAGGACCTCGTTTGCTTTCCGGCAGTATCAGATATATGGCCAAGAAACTTAAGGGCAGGTGTCGGTCAAATTGCAGCAAGCAAGCAAGGCGGTGGAGACGACGGTGATATCTGTAACGGTTATGAGGACCCGGAAGAAATGATTAAGAAGGAGGAACTTGACTGCATCATCGTGGCCACTCCTGACTTTAGTCACCATACTTATTCAATAATGGGAATGGAAGCGGGTCTCGATGTCTACTCTGAGAAGTTAATGTCTAACTCTGTGGACTTTGCCCGCCAAATGGTTCAATCGCAGAAGAAGACAGGCAAGTTACTTGCGATTGGTCATCAGCGCCGCAGTAATCCACGTTACATGCATGTCAAAAATGAGATCATCGAAAAGCGCAAACTACTGGGCTGGATCACTCACATGACAGCTCAGTGGAACCGTTCTAGAGGAGGTTCAGTGCCTCGTGAGATTCCTCAGGGAAAGGATGAGCTATCTGATGAGATTCTTCAAAAGTATGGTTTCAACGGAGGAGCCAAGGGCATGTTCGAGTTCCGTAACTGGAGAATGTATAAAAAGTTTGGCGGAGGAATAATTTCGGATCTTGGCGCTCACCAGATTGACATTTTTAATTGGCTCTTGGATGAACTTCCAGTTTCCATTTTTGCACAAGGTGGAACTGATTACTATACCGGGGAGTTTCTCAATGACTTACTAACGAGTGAAGTCAAAGAGGCCCTTGCAAAAACAAAGTCGAAGAAGAGGAAAGAGAAGCTCCAAAAAGAACTCGAGCTCGTTGAACAGGTCAAGGAAGGCTATGAGCACGCCGATAACGTAATGGCTTTCTTTGAGTATGAGACAAAGCGTGACAAGTGGGGAACTAAGGGCGGCGCCGGAGACACATTGAAAACCCGCGCTTACTATCAGGTCCTAACCACATCCAGTTCACAAAAATTCTATGAAAAGTTCATGGGTGAGGACGGAACCATGTCCATCTCTGAATTGACCGAATATAACCAGATCTACCGTGAAGCACATGCCGATTCTTGGGATGAACTTGGCAATGGTGAAAAACCAGTCATTGAAAAGAATTTATCGAAAGAGGAAATTTATCACAAGTTCTGGGAACAACCTGCCCCATGGAGAAGTATTGATAAGGCCAAGAATGATAAATGGCTTTCAGGTAAGAGTCTCACTGATACCCGAGTTTCAAAAGGACTCGATCCATGGGAAATTCCTTCTCATGCACAATTTGAGGAAAGACCACACACTCCTCACTTACGGAATTTCTTCGAAACTGTTCGTGATGGAGGTTCTCAAGATGACCTCAATTGCCCAGCCATCGAAGGCTTCAGAACGACCGTGACATGCATGAAAATACACGATGCACTCGCTAATGGAGGAAAACTTGAATTTAAGCCTGAAGAATTCGAAGTTTAAATAAATTACAATAATTCGAATTTTCGCCGAAAGAATTCGTCTTACTTTTAAGTATATTAACAATTAACCTTACAAAATCCTTAAAATACAAAAAAATGAAAAATCCGTTCATCGTAGCATCAGCACTAATAATTCCTATCTTAGTGGCAACTGCACAGGACACCGATAAAAGTAAATGGAAAGACGTTGAAATTGACTTTCCGAAACCAATGTTTGTTGGAACCCCTGTAGCAGCCAAACTCCCTAATCTTGATAAAAGTAAAAAGCCCAGACTAGTACTCAAGGCACCTGCTGGATCCGAAAATTTAGCACTCGACATGGAAGTCACTTCGAGTGATCCAGAGCCCATCATTGGTGATCTTGATATGATCTGTGATGGTGACAAGGACGGAGCTGATGGCTCCTACACTGAATTAGGCCCTGGAAAACAGTGGGTCCAAGTTGACCTCGAAGAGGAGGCTAATATTTTCGGAATCGTCGTTTGGCACTTCCATAAAAATGCTCGTGCCTACATTGATGTCGTTGCTCAAATCTCAGATGACCCTGAATTCAAGACAGGAGTTGTCACTGTATTCAATAATGACCATGATAATTCTTCAGGGTCCGGAGCAGGAAAGGACCTTGCTTGGATTGAGACTAATCATGGCCGAATCTTTGATGTTGCGGGAAAGAAGGCCCGTTATGTTCGACTCCTCTCAAATGGCAATACCGCTAATGAAATGAATCATTACGTGGAAATTGAAGTTTACGGAACTCGTTAAATTCTTTCATCAATAAGGATAATTAAATAAAAAGGGCCACACATGAGTGTGGCCCTTTTTTCTTTTACCTAAAGAGCTATTGGCCTTCTTTTTTTAGCAACATCTTCTGTAGCTTAGAGACATCAGCCGTTGGAAGTTCACAATGCTTCCCTTTGCAAAGGAATGCTTGAACATCTGACTTGTCACCATCTGCCAGACTTTTGGCAAATTCTTCAATGGGCCCACTAGTGCCAAGGACAACCTTATGCGGCTGATACACTGAATGTATGGCGCTCAATAATTCTTTTGCTTTGGTACTATTAATTTCTCCAGCAATTACAACCCTATTAGGTTCTCTAGAGGCAAAGTCCGCGGCGCTCAGCATGTAAGGAACGGCCAGGGCCATTGTTTTCATTCGACCTGAGAAATAAGATAAAGTCTTATCTGCAATTTCACGATACGATTTATTCCCAGTAATTGCTGCCAATTTCAGAAGAGCATAAACAGCAACAGAATTACCCGAAGGTTCAGCACCGTCGTAATCTTCTTTGAGTCTAAGGATCAGATCCTTGGTCCCGGTGCTCTGGTAAAAACCACCAGCTTCTTTATCATAGAAGGCAGCAATCATCCGGTCAGCAATTTCAATTGCAAAAATTAAGTAATTGTTATCAAGGGTAACTCCATACAGCTCTATAAGGCCACTTAACAAATAAGCATGTGTATCAAATATCTGAGCATCATCACGCGATCCGTCTCTCCACCTATGATATAACCGCTTTTCTTTATCATCCCAAAGGTTCTTCCTGATGAAGGCTACATTTTTATGCGCAGCCTTAAGGTATTCCTCCTCCCCGAGAACTGCTGATGCTCGAGCAATGGCTCCAAGCATCAATCCGTTCCACGAAGTTAACACTTTATCATCGAGGCCAGGGCGGACCCTCTTAGCTCTAACATCAAGCATTTTCTTCTTTGCTGTCTCAAGCAGTATCATATCTGCAAAGCCCAGTTTAGAATCAACCACACTAAGAACGTTCTGTTCTTTTAGAGGTTCCGGGTCACTATGATCTTCAAAATTTCCTGATCTGGTAACACCATAGTATCTTATAACAACTCCCATTTCCTTTTCAGATAAAAGCTTCTCAAGTTCAGTCTTTGTCCAGCAATAAAATTTACCCTCCTTACCTTCACTATCAGCATCCTCAGCTGAATAAAACCCTCCATCAGGATGAGTCATGTCCCGTAAAACATATCGAAGAATATCTTTAACAACTAAAGAATGGGACTTCTCTTGAGTCAGCAGAAAAGCATCAAGATAAAGATTAACTAATTGCGCATTATCGTAGAGCATCTTCTCAAAATGCGGAACTAACCATTTCTCATCGACCGAGTAGCGGCAAAAACCACCTCCAAGTTGATCATACATACCGCCAGCTGCCATCTTCTTGCAGGTGAATGAAACTTGTTGAATGGCTTCAGGATCAAGTCTCGAGCCTAATTGCAAAAGAAACATAGGTTGGCTTGGGCGTGGAAATTTTGGAGCCTTTCCCCACCCTCCATGAATAGGGTCATATTCACTTTTGAGCTGGAGTAGACCCTTGCTAAAATCAGCTTCCTCAACCACGCCCCCTTCTCCCTTACCCTCATTGGCAAATTCTCCCAGCTTTTCAGAAATATTATTAGCATCCTTAATGACATCTTCACGTTTGTCATTCCAAACCTTTGCAATGTTCTGTAATAGGTCAGGCCAACTGGCCCTGCCCGGAGCCGCTTTTGGTGGAAAATATGTCCCTCCAAAGAATGGCTTCAGATCAGGAGTTAAAAATACATTGAGTGGCCATCCTCCACCACCGACTAGGGCCTGAACGGCTGTCATGTAAATCTTATCAACGTCTGGTCTTTCCTCTCTGTCCAATTTAACACAAATGAAATTATCATTCATGATCTTTGCTATTTCCTCGTTCTCAAACGATTCACGTTCCATGACATGGCACCAATGACATGTAGAATAACCAACACTGAGGAGAATGGGCTTCTCTTCTTTCTTGGCTACCTCAAAAGCTTCTTCTCCCCAAGGATACCAATCAACCGGATTATGAGCATGTTGCAAAAGGTACGGTGACTTTTCCTTAATGAGCCGATTGGTAAATTTATGTTCTTTCTTTCCTTCGATCACTTTTGATTCTTTGGTTTTGTCTTCAGCATGCACTTTAAAACATAAGAGCGCATTTATAAAAGCGAATGCAATAACGGAGACCTGTTTCATAGATTGGAACAATAACTCACCTTAAGAAACCATCAAGCGACCAAACTTATTACAAATAAACCTAATATATAAGAATCTAATTCACTTCATTGACAGGATACGACCATTCAACCATGATCACGTATGCGATTCTGTAAAAAAGTCTACTGCTTCCTAATAGCAATTTCATTGATTTTAACATTGCACTCAGAGCCTCCCAAGGAAGGCGCTAAGAATGCTATTGAAGAAAAAGAAAAGAAATCTGAAGGGGCAGATTTTATACGTTTCATAGAAAATGAAAATTCAGCTTCACTGCAAACCGCTTCGGCCAAATACACGCACAAGGATGGCACAAAAGTCGAACTCATTGGTGCAGTTCATATTGCTGATAAAGTTTACTATGAAAAACTTAACGAACAATTCAAACAATACGATGCTTTACTCTACGAAATGGTAGGAGGCGATCCGGACAAACGGCTAACTAAGGAAGATTTGCAGGCAAATAAAAATAATCCAATGAGATTCTTTCAGCTTCTCATTGGAGGCATGATGAAATTGGATTTTCAGCTCGACTACGTTGATTATACAGCGAAGAACTTCATTCATGCCGATATGACCCTTGAAACTTTTCAAAAAAGGCAAAAAGCGAAGGGAGAGAATTTATTGTCCTTATTAGAAAAATCGATCAAAGCTCAAGAAGCAACTGCCAGTAAAAATAAGAACAATTTTGATTTCGTCTCCATGTTCAAATTACTCAACGATGAGGGCGGGCCTAACGGCATGAAACTCGCACTTGGACGACAGTTCCATGACATCGAATCAATGATCGGTGGCATGGAAGGACCTGATGGATCCGTACTAGTAGCTGAAAGAAACATAAAAGCATTAAAAGTAATGGATCGAGAAATTAAATCTGGGAAAAAAAATCTGGGTATATTTTATGGAGCTGCTCACTTGCCAGACTTTGATAAGAGACTAACAAAAGAATTAGGTTTCAAAAGGTCCGGAACCGATTGGAATGCGGCATGGAAGATCCAAAAAGCGGCAAGTAAAAATGCCACGAAGAAGCCTAATGGATCTCAAAACAAAGATTCATAATATATCAATAATTAGATCATTTTTGCATCCACTACTAGATAGCTTTGATCATTTATTATGAACAAAAAAACTATCTTCATACTTATTTGTTTCCTGATTTCTAATTCATTGAGGGGTGAAGAATTCAAGGAACATGGTCTCTTCGCTGACAAATCACCTATTCCTCAACAGGTTGAGCCTTCAGAAACGTCATTGCCGCTGAAGATTAATTCAAAATCAAGGATAGCATATGTTGGAAACACATTACTGGATCGGGCCCAGCACTTCGGACACTTCGAAGCTTTGCTTCATCAAAGATTTCCAAATGAAGAATTAACCGTAAGAAACTTCGCCTGGTCCGCTGATGAAATCGATCTTATGCCGAGGCCTGATAACTTTGCGTCTATTGATCAGCATCTATTTCATTATCGGACAGATGTAATTTTTGCAGCGTTTGGATTCAATGAATCGTTTGCAGGTAAGGAAAAAGTTTCAGAATTTAAATCAAGACTCCAAACCTATCTTCAACATACAAAGAGCAGAGCTTATAACGAAAAGTCAGGCCCAAAAATCATTCTAATGTCTCCGAACCAAAATCAAAACATCCAAGGTGTCAAAGCAGCAGATATGAACAATGAAAGGATAAGATCCTACACTGACGCGATGCGAGAAGTAGCAAAGTCTGAAAAAGTTGGGTTCGTTGATGTTTTCACAACAGAATATCCACCCGGATCAACTTTTAATGGAGTTCACCTGACTGAAGTCGGCTACAGGACATTCGCAAGAGCTCTTTTCAATGGAACTTTCGGAGAAAGCCCTGAACCGTTAAACGAAAATATTCGAGAAATGGTCATCGAAAAGAATCGTCAATTCTTTCGACGATATCGCCCACTAAATACCTTCTATTATACTGGAGGTAGAAAAGGGAGGTACGGCTATTTAGACTTCTTACCGGCAATGCGGAACTTCGAAATAATGGCTGAGAATAGAGACCAGTCAATCTGGGCAATTGCTAAGGGCAATAGAAACGACAATTTAATTGATGACTCGACTGTTCCTAAAATGCCTGAAACTACTCAGAGCAGGGGTGGAAACAAATGGGTCAAAGCATCAGAAGAACTTAAATCCTTTACAATAGACCCTAGATTTGAAGTGAATTGCTTTGCTTCTGAAGAAGAATTTCCTGACATTGCCTGCCCAATTCAAATTCGATGGGACTCCAGGGGGCGGCTCTGGGTCGCCTGTTCAACGACTTATCCACACGTTTATCCGGGACAAGAACCCAAGGATAAGATCGTCATACTTGAAGACACTGATGGTAATGGTAAAGCTGATAAATCAACGGTGTGGGCTGATGATGTACACATACCTTTGAGTTTCGAATTTGGTAATGGAGGCGTTTTTGTATCGGAAGAACCTGATTTTTCATTTCTAAAAGACACTAACGGTGATGGCAAAGCCGATCTAAGGTTACGGACTCTAACCGGGTTCGGATGCGAAGACTCGCATCATGCTCTGCATGATTTTGTATGGACTCCTGACGGAGATTTAATTTTTAGAGACTCTATATTTTTAAATTCACAAATCGAGACTGCTTACGGACCAATAAGAGTCAAGAACTCTGGATGGTTCTCTTACAGACCAAAGACACAACGACTGCAAACCTTTGGCAGTTACCCAAACACAAATCCTTGGGGAGTCACTTTTGATAAATGGGGACATCACGTTGCGAGTCATCCCATTTTCGCATCTACTTTTCATGCCACAAATCCCCCCTACCCAAAACAGCATCCACGACCAAGTGGCATTCAAGCCTATTCAGGAACATGTGGGCAAGAATTCATTGACTGGGAAACATTTCCTAAAGACATGCAGGGAGGTTTTGTAAAGGTCCGATACAAGCCCACGAACCGGGTCGAATATCATCGATGGATTGATGCGGGTGACCACATGGAAGAAAAATACGTATCCGATATCATTTTTTCAAAGAACCTAAGTTTCATTCCAGTAGATATTAAGTTTGGCCCGAGAGGTGCATTATATATATGCGATTGGTACAATCCAATAAAGGGGCACGCACAATATTCACTACGTGATGATCGTAGAGACAAGCATTCTGGGCGCATATGGAGAATCACCGCGAAAGAACATAAATTAAATGATCCAGTAAAAATAGAAGGGCAAACAATATCTAATCTCTTGAATAATTTAAAGCGCCAAGAATATCGGATCCGTTATTGGACAAAAAGAGAATTACGTGAACGTGACCCAGACAAAGTAAAAAAAGAACTGGATAAATGGACTAAAGAATTAAAAAGAGACGATGTTAATTTTCGCCATCATCAATTGGAGGCGTTATGGACTTATCGGAACATTAACAAGAAAAACACTAGCCTACTCATTGAACTCCTTAATTGTGAAGTTCCGCAAGCCAGAGCCGCAGCAACTCGCCAACTAAGACATTTGAGCCAGGCACTCGGTGAAAATGCTCCTAAACTCTTAAAGAAATCAGCTAATGATATTAATGCAATGGTCCGGCTCGAAGCAGCAATTGCTTGTTCATGGATAGGAACAGAATGGGCATTTGAAACTTTAAAGGGAATTTCTAAAGAAGAAATGGGAACTCACCTTAACTATGCCGTTCAGACCGCTTTGGGTTCGAAATCCATGCAAGAGTATTGGGACCCACAGGATAAGGACCTTCAGTCCTTCTTAGCCAATTCCAATAAGAGAAATCAGCTCAACGCTGGAAAAAATACTAAGAATGCCAAAGAAGCAAATTTCGATAAGCAAAAAGGTTTAAAGAAAATTCAAATCAATTGCATACCTGAAAAGATGCTTTTCGATAAAACTGAATTTACAGTCCGAGCCAAACAACCAGTTAAATTAATCTTAAGTAATCCTGATCTTACTATGCATAATCTTGTAATTGTTAAACCTAACTCATTAGAAAAAGTCGGAATTGCCGGCAATGAAATGGCCAAGGACACGGACGGTCTCAAAAAGAACTACATCCCAGACTTAGCTGAGGTCCTTTGGTCCACACCACAATTAAAACAAAATACGAGCTATACACTTCGATTTCGAGCTCCAAAAAAACCGGGGAAATATCCATACCTTTGCACCTTTCCTGGCCATTGGGTCATCATGAAAGGAGTCATGACCGTTCAATGATGACCTGATTGTGCGATATCAATTTTCTCGTTTACTTTCTTTGTATTTGCATACTTGTGATTCTTCTATGGATCTGAAAGAATGAGGCATGAAAAAGTGCCTTATCCTATCATCTCTGATACTTCTCTCCTTATTTAATTTCAGCGCCAAAGCTGAACGACTAGTTCTAGTCGGGGCATCATATGGAAAAAATATATTAGCCATTTGCGACAATGAGGGGGATACGATTTGGACTTATGATACTGCAGGACCAAAGCGCGGCCATACCGGTCACCATGACGTGCACTTGCTCCCGAACGGAAACATTCTATTCCATGACACATGGACAACACTCAAAGAAATTACTCTCGATAAAAAAGTCGTTTGGGAATACGACAGCGCCAACAGTAACGGAAACAAAGGAAAGAGAGTGGACGTTCATGCCTTTGCCAGATTAGCTAACGGGAACACCGTAATTGTAGAAAGTGGCGTAGGCCGAATCATTGAAGTTGATAAGAACGGAAAACTCGTTCATCAATTTCCACTCAAGAAGGGAGGCACTCAATCCACTCGTTGGGTTCGTCAAACACCCAAAGGAAATTGGCTCGTTTGTTCAGAAAATCCAGGCGTCGTAACCGAATATGACAAACAAGGAAATGTAGTGTGGGATTACCTCATTAAGACACGAGTTTACGGTGCCATTAGATTAAGTAGTGGAAACACTCTAATTGCCTCAGGAAGCGGAAACAGCATTGTTGAAGTAAATCCAGAAAAACAAGTCGTTTGGGAAGTAAAAGGTCAGGTCCCTGGGACGGACATACAGTTAAAATGGATGACCTGCCTTCAGGAGCAGAAGAATGGGAATTACATTGTTGGAAACTGCCACGCTGGACCAAATAATCCACAAATCTTTGAAATAACAAAAGATAAGAAAGTCGTCTGGGAATACAATGAATATGAACTGGTCGGAAATGGGCTCGCTTGTTGGCAAGTACTTAATGACACTCAGTCTTCAATGGTTCGAGAAAAAATTGCCTCACTGAAAAAATAATAAGGTAAATTATACCTTAACTTTATCGTCCACTGAAGGAGTCAACTCATTCATTTCTTCGAGCTTTTTTTCTAGCATCTTTGATGCCGGAGTAATAGCTAAGCCTCCTAGCCCAGTGCAACACAGCTCTCTAGGCATTAACTCTCCTACCTGCCTCATCGCTTCAATGACTTGATCTAGGGGAACAAGATGATCGTAATCAGCTAAGGCCATATTCGCACTTGATAACGCATTTGAAGCAGCAGTGACGTTTCTTCCGAGACAGGGAGCCTCTACTCGGTTAGCAAGTGTATCGCAGGTCATCCCAAGAGAATTCTGAAGAGCCATCGAAGCGGCACTCATTTGCTTATCAAAATCACCGCCTGCCAATGAAACAATACCAGCTGCTGCCATGCTAGCTCCTGAACCACATTCAGCCATACAACCAGCCTCCTCAGCCGCAAAAGTAGCCCCAGAAGCAATAAATACCCCAACTATTCCGGCGGCAAACATAGCTTCCACCCGTTCTTCCTTTGTCTTATTTAAAGCATCAGAGACACCTAAAATAGCGCCTGGAAGAGCACCGCATGACCCTGCAGTAGGGGCAGCCACAATGACTCCCATAGAACTCTTAATCTCCATCATTGCTGACACATAAAGAATGATTCGATTCAGAACATCACCCGGAACTAATTTTCCAGCATCCATCATTTGTTCAAAATTTGGAGACTGTGAATGCAGAATCCTATCCTTATATTTAGTCCCCGTAAGACCAATACGAATAGATTGTTCCATGATCTCTACTAAATTCCGCATTCTTTGATTCACCTCCTCAAGACTAACTCCGGCACGTTCACTCTCGTAAATAGCACCAAGTCTTCCAAGACACATTCCTTCTCCATTATCTTTCCTGTATTCAAGCATTTGCTCCACATTCGAAAAAGGAACATTAATGTTTTTTCTAGCTAAGACAGGGAGTACAGGATTTAATATCCTCACAGAACTCACTAATTGGTGAGCCTTCAACTCATTAATCAAATCATTATCAGGGCAATTCCTGCTCTTTAAATTAATAATGGAAAGTTTCTCACTTTCTGCAACAACGACTTCATCAAAAGTTTCTTCATCATTAAGCCAACCTAAAAGGCCTTCATCTGAATCTTCTAAGAAAATCAATATTTCATAGTAATCCCCTTTCATGCTAACGGGAATCCCATCGATCTGCTGAACCTCAATCATGCCACCTCCCGTAGAGATAGCCGTCATTGTGTGTTCCTTATTATCACTCCTAAGTGCTAAGCGATAGGTATTTGGGTGTTCGGCACCATAATCCAAATAACGAACTTCAATCTCAATCCCAGCTTTTACTGCTTCATCTTTGTAATTAGGCAGTCTCTCATCATCAGTCTCCCAACCAAGAATACCCCCAGTTAATCCTAAATCCGATCCCTGTGAAAGGTGGGTAGTAACGAGTGAGCCATTCGGATCATAATCAACAACAACATGCTTTATATCGGAATCCATCAAATTACGCGCCATCCGGCCAATCCTCAAAGAAGCGGCACTGTGAGAACTTGAAGGGCCTCGCATGACAGGGCCAAGGACATCATTAAAAATACTAGGAAACGAACCCATTCAGCTTATGACTATAGTCCATACACACTTACTTAAGCAAGTAACGTTCGAAAATCTTAAATATATACTGACTTGTTGATCTTCAAATCATACATAAAAATAAAAGGCCCATGAATTTCAATGAAATTAAAAGTCTTAATTTTGTCACGCATCTTGAATGCTCAAAAACGGGGAAGGAGTATCCATCAGGAAAAATTATAGGTTTATCTGAAGATAATGCACCCCTCCTCGTCAGGTATGACCTTAATACAATTTCACAATCAATAGATAAAAAAACCTTAAATGACAGGCCTGAAAATCTTTGGAGATATAAAGAGTTCTTACCTGTCCGTGAAGAAATCAACATAGTAAGTTTAGGAGAATCTTTTACCCCATTACTGCACGGCCCTAATTTACCTGGTAATCATGTTTACATAAAAGATGAAGGAAGACTTCCAACCGGCTCGTTCAAGGCGCGAGGCCTATGCATGGCTGTTTCCATGGCCAAAGAATTAGGAATTAAAAGACTCGCAATTCCAACGAACGGAAATGCAGGAGCTGCCATGGCTGCTTATGCTAAGCGAGCGGGAATCGAAGCGTATGTTTTCTGTCCTGATGATACTCCTGAGATCAATATTAGAGAAATAGCATTGCAAGGAGCAAGTACCTGGTCCGTCAATGGATTCATTACTGACTGTGGAAAAATTGTCCGCGAAGGAATCAGCTCAATGGACTGGTTTGACGTATCTACTCTGAAGGAGCCTTACAGGATCGAAGGAAAAAAAACTATGGGCCTAGAACTGGCCAATCAATTAAATTGGGAACTCCCTGATGTTATCATGTATCCAACGGGAGGAGGCACAGGACTCATAGGAATGGTGAAGGCATTTAATGAGCTCGAATCTATCGGATGGATTGGGAAAAAAAGACCACGAATGGTAGCTGTCCAGTCAACAGGATGCGCCCCAATAGTAAAAGCATATGATGAAGGATCAGAGCATGCTGAATATTGGGAAAATGCTGAGACTGTTGCCTCAGGCATCAGGGTCCCGGCCGCGATCGGTGACTTTCTGATTCTCAGAGGCATCAGAGAAACAGGAGGTTTCGCTACTGCAGTAGATGATGAAGACATAATGTCAGCACGTGAAGAAGTTGCGGATCTGGAGGGTATACTTCTATGCCCAGAAGGAGCAGCCACATATGCCGCCTATCTAAAAGAACTAAAAACGGGAAGAATCTCTCTGGAGGATTCAGTGGTTCTATTTAACTGTGCAACGGGCCTTAAATACCCCATGCCAAAAGTTGATAATCATATAGATAAGGATCAGCCCCTAAACTACTCTTCTTTATAGCAGGTTAAAGTTTGCAAATTGACCCGTTCAGTTTCAATATTAAATTATGCCACAGAAAGTCGATTGGCAGGGTGTTTTCCCTGCAGTTCCTACACAATTTCATGAAGATTTTTCCCTGAACATTGAGGGAACACAGAAACACGTAGAAGCGCTCCTCAGTGAAGGAGTCCACGGTCTAGTCATGCTAGGAACGATTGGTGAGAACTGCTCCCTTTCCCTCGAAGAAAAAATCCAAGTATTAAATGCAACAAAAGAAGTCTGTCGCGACTCCGTGCCCCTGATTAATGGGGTAGCAGAATTTACCACTGCCAATGCATGCGAAACAGCCATCGCTGCTGAAAAGACCGGCGTGGATGGCCTCATGGTCATGCCTGCAATGGTATATAATTCGGACAGAAGAGAAACAGTAAATCATTTTCGAACAGTCGCCGAGGCAACGGATTTGCCAATGATGTGCTATAACAACCCACCAGTATATAAAGTGGACATTACCCCGGAAATGTTCGAGGACCTCGCGGACGTAGAAAATATTGTCTGCATCAAGGAAGCAGCCGGTGACACCAGACGAATCACTGACCTATTCAACAAGTTTGATGACCGGTACATTATTTTCTCCGGACTTGATGACGTGGCGCTTGAAAGTATTCTCCTCGGTTGCACGGGTTGGATATCAGGTCTAGTCGATGCTTTTCCCAGAGAAAATGGCCTAATGTGGGACGCGGCCATGAGTGGAGACTGGAATCGTGCTCTTGAAATCTATAGATGGTACATGCCCATGCTTCACTTCGACAGTGTTCCTAAGCTCGTCCAATACATAAAATTGGCCTCCTCAGAAATGGGTTATGGAACAGAAACTGTCCGCGCACCTAGGTTAACACTAACTGGCAAGGAAAGAGAAGATGCCCTGACAATAATTAGGGAATCAGTGGCTTCGAGACCTAGTTAAAATTATCCTTCATTAATTTTTGATCACCTCATTATAGGCAAGACCAGCACCCACGAGGTCGCTCATGGCCATGCCGATAGATTTAAAAAGAGTCACCTCTTCTTCATTTTCACGCAGGACCGCGTCTCCTCGACACATCTCACTGAGCTCAGCAACGACTCCTTCCTCAGTAAATGATCCTTCTTTAATAGGAACCAATATTTCTCCAGCTTCTTTAAAAGCATTAACTCTACTATCAGCATAAACTTTTGCCTTTTTAATAAGTTCCGTATCACATTCACGCTTATCAGCATGATGGTTACCTATAAAGTCAGTGTGCGTTCCAGGCCTTATCCATTCACCTAGCACTACAGGCTCATGTGATCCTGTAGCAGCGACTACGATATCAGCCTCTGAGCAAGCCGCTTGCCTATCCTCTATTGCTGAAAACTCGATGTCAGGAAATTCTTTTTGCATCATCTCAACAATGGATTCAGCCTTGACTAAGTTCCTTCCCCAAACCATGACTCTCTTAAGAGATCTGACACTTAAGTTAGCGCGAATAATATAGGGGGCCAAATTACCAGTTCCCAAGAGAAGCATCGTTTCTGAATCTTCTCGTGAAAGGAGCCTAGTAGCCAGACCTGATATTCCTGCCGTTCTCCAGAACGTGACGGTAGTTCCATCAACTAAAGCTAATGGCTCTCCATGATCCCGATCAAAGAGAAGAATTTTAGAATAGAGGGACTTGTAAGGCGATTCAGCCCCAGGAAAATAAGTAAACGACTTAACGCCAATGAATTGATCGTTCCATGAAGGAAGCACTGCAAATGCATCATTATTGGCATTTTCATCGAGAAGAAAAACCTGCCGGGGCGGCATTGAATATTTACCCCCATAAGCTTCCTGCAGAGAATCTACTAATTCAGGATAACTGAGAGCGGAATGAACTTCTTCGGCACTAATTACTTTCATGAGATTATTTTTAACTGCCTTAATGCTCCAACATTCCGAAAAACTCCAGTAAAATAAATTATTAATTAATATTACATATGAAAAAAATCATTCTCTCTCTCATCCCATTTCTTTTAGCTTTTAATTCTATTGAGGCAGAAGAGAAGCCATTTCATCTTTTCATTTTGTCAGGTCAATCAAACATGCAGGGCATGAAACCTGAAGCAGGGTTTGTCCCCGAAGCTGAAAAATTATTTAGCGGGAGTGAAGTTGGTTACATTAAAATTGCAAAAGGCGGCCGACCAATACGACTTTGGGTGAAGGAATGGAATTCAATCGCAGAAAAACACAAACTAAACCCAAGAATTGAATCAACTGTTTTCTATCAACCCATTCTGGATCAATATGCAAAGGTAATTGAAAAGCATCCGAAAATCTCTTCAGTCACATTTTGTTGGATGCAGGGAGAAAGAGACGCAAAAGAAAATCTGAGCGCCGCTTATACCGATGCAATGAAACAGCTCATCAAAAATCTTCGTAGAGATTTAAAACAGCCAAAGATGTACTTTGTCATCGGCCGATTATCTGATCATCTGAAAGAATCTCATAAGCCTTGGACAGACGTTAGAAAATCTCAAGTCACTGTCTCTGAAGATGATCCGCTAGGCGCCTGGGTCGACTGTGATGACTTAAATAATAAAAAAGGGAAAGACGGTAAGACTCATGACGATTTGCATTACACCAAAGAAGGCTATGCGCTTTTAGGGAAACGTTATGCAAGACAGGCAAAACTTTTAATCGACGGAAAGAAACCATCTCCTAATGGTCGACCCGAATAACTGCGCTAAATAAAATGCTCATCTTTGACGCACATCTTGACCTCAGTCTCAATGCCATTGAATGGAACAGAGATCTTCGAAGAACAACTCAAGGAGTTAGGGAAGCAGAATATGGTAAAACTGACCTTCAGGGCCGAGGAAATGGAACTGTCACTTTTCCAGAAATGCGAAAAGCAGGAATCGGCATTTGCGTGGCCACGCAACTAGCTGGATGCATGAAGCCTGCTGCACCAGTCGGTTCATGGGAATCACCTCACCAGGCATGGGCCATGACTCAGGCACAATTGGCTTGGTACAGAGCCATGGAAGATGAAGGAGAATTGCGTCAGATCCTAAATTCCACATCACTAGAAAAGCATTTAAAAGAATGGGAATTAGACTCTTCAAATACACCGATAGGCTATATTCTCAGTCTTGAAGGGGCCGATTCTTTAATTGATATTACGTATCTAGAAAGGGCCTATGATTATGGATTAAGGGCTGTGGGCCTCTCTCATTTTGGAGCAGGACGTTATGCATTAGGGCACGATTGTAATGGGACATTGCCAGAATCAGGTAAAGCACTACTTAAGGAATTGGGCAGATTACAAATGATTCTTGATATTACTCACTTATCAGAACCTTCCTTTTGGCAAGTAATTGATACTTTTGAAGGCCCCATCTGGGCCAGTCATCATAATTGCCGTGCATTAGTTAATGATCCCAGACAACTCTCCGACGAGCAAATCGAGGCTCTAATCCAAAGAGGAGCTATTATCGGCAGCGCTTTCGACGCATGGATGCTAACGTCAGACTGGGTCAGAGGAGAATCTACGCCGGGACAAACAAACGTAAGAATCTCCAATGTGGTCGACCATATTGATCACGTGTGTCAGATCGCTGGCAATTCAAAACACGCAGGAATAGGGACTGACCTTGACGGCGGTTTTGGAACTGAGCAATCCCCTGCTGATCTCAACAGTATCGCAGATATTTCTTCAGTCGCCACTATACTTCTAGATCGCGGTTATTCAGAATCAGATGTGAAATCTATTATGCATCAAAACTTTATAAGATTTGCAATGGAATCATTACCATCCTAATGACTCAATCAAAGCACTTCAAACAATCAAAGCGAGAACTCGTTTTTTTTCTATCGGGATGGATTTTTTTTGCGGCTTGGGTCCTCATCTACGCTTACTTCAATGCCTATAAGGATCAGGAGAAAGAGGCATCAATTACCCTTGGAATGCCATCATGGGTGTTCTGGGGAATTGCTATTCCCTGGATTTGTGCAACGGCGTTCACTATATATATTAGTCTTTTTGTAATTAAGGATCAGCCATTCATTAACGAGAAAGAGCAGAAAAAATGAATCCTGCTCTGATCAGTTTCGGAATATACGTTTTAATAGTGTTTGCCTTGGCATGGATTGCAGGCAATAGCAGTTCGAAGAGCAAATCATTCGTTAGTGAATATTTTTTAGGGGGGCGAGCCCTCGGACTCTGGGCATTCGCTCTGACTTTTGCCACAACTAACGCTTCGGGAGGAAGTTTCATAGGGTTCCCAGCAAAAATTTATACTCATGGATGGGTACTAGCACTGTGGATTGCAGGATACATGACAGTTCCATTCATCGCCATTGGGCTCCTAGGAAAAAGACTCAACTACGTTGCTAGAAAAGTAAACGCCATCACCCTTCCTGAAGTATTGGGAAAACGCTTCAAGAGTGACTCTGTCACACTGGTAGCCACAAGTATCATTGTTCTTTTTATGTTTTTTTACCTCATGGCACAGTTCAAGGCAGGAGGAATGATCCTCAGCACCTTACTTGCTGATGAGCCACTGTTCATGCAAGGCATCGAATTCATCTCGCGATTCACTCCCTCCGGAATGGATCCAGAATATTTACTCACTCTAATAATTTTTTCTTTAGTCGTCATTGGATATGTCGTGTACGGCGGGTTTAAGGCTGTAGTATGGACCGATATGATGCAGGGCATCATTATGTTTCTGGGTGTTGCTATCATGCTAATACTTGTCTTGTCACAAGTAGGAGGGTTAGAACGAGCTACACGCGAACTCCACAAAATGGTTCCTCCGAAGGCCTGCGTAGTAGCCTTTGAAAGGACCTCAGATAATTCACAAGAAAAAATACTTATTAAAAAAGGGACCTGGTATAGGACCTCCGATAATGATGCTTTTGTGGTTCCTTCTAAATCAACCTTCATTACTGAAGGCACCAATGAATCTTCTAGTGTGAAAGCATACCTTTATGATGATTCTAACCCCGAAACCTTCTCCAAAACATCCATGGCCCAGATAAAATCTGAGGAAGAGTATGCTTATGGGAATAATAAAAAAGGCGTTTATTTATCGGCTCCGGGCCCAGATTTAAAAAAAGGAACTGGATTCCTTGCCATCGTAACTGCCCTTAGCTTCTTTATTTTCTGGCCATTCGGAGGAACTGGACAACCAGCAAATATGGTTAGGCTTATGGCCTTTAAAAATACTCAGACCCTGCGCCGCTCAATTATTACTGTCGCTTTCTTCTACTCCTTCATCTACTTCTGCCTAGTAATTATTTTTTGCTGTGGAAAAGTATTAATGCCAGGCATGGAAGGAAATCCCGACAGAGTCATGCCCGAGCTTGCAGCACTATTATCCAAAAATGCAGGAATGCCATGGTTAGCAGGCTTACTTGTCGCAGCACCTTTTGCCGCCATCATGTCTAGTGTTGATAGCTTCATTCTGATGCTCTCTTCATCCTTAGTCAGAGACGTCTATCAGCGCATAAATCCAAACGCTTCTCAAAAAAAACTCAAATCTCTTAGTTACTTAATCACACTCAGCGTAGGAATTTTAGCGGTTTTCGCAATGATGAATCCCCCTCAATATTTGCAGGATCTTATTATTTTTGCTAGTGGCGGTCTAGCAGGATGCCTACTCATGCCAATAGCGCTTTGTCTTTATTGGCCCAGAATGACTCCGAAAGGAGCGATAGCAGGTATGCTCGGAGCATTAATTATTCATCTTGCACTGACAGTCATAGGTTTCAAAATGACTGGGAACTTTGAACCTTACGATTTGCTTGATCTCAATCCCTTCATTTGGGATGTGATTGGTTCAGCTTTTTTAATCATATCCGTATCACTTCTTGATAAAAACCCACATCAAGAAAACACTGAACAATTTTTTATTGAATAAATGAACTGGCCAAATATTGAGGGATTGGAGATGATTTCATCACCCGCTTTATTAGTGGATTCACAAAGAATATCAAAAAACATCGATCAGATGATCCAGATCGCTGGAGATAATTTCAAAGGAAGACTCCGACCTCATCTTAAAACCCATAAGATGAGCAAAGTCACTCAATTACAAATCGATAAAGGGATAAATAAATTCAAATCTGCGACTATTTCCGAGGCAAAGATGGCAGCATGTTTACACGCAAAAGATATACTTTTAGCCTACCAACCAGTGGGTCCTAACATTAACAGACTTGGAAAACTTATAGATGATTTTCCGGACAGCTCATTTGCCACTATCGCAGACAACCTCGAATCGGCAAAATCTATGGCTTCAAAAATAGGAAATAGCTCTAACCCCGTTCGATTATTTATTGATATTAACTGCGGCATGAATCGTACAGGTATTTCCTTGAATGATAGGCTCTTGAACCCTCTCAGAAAATGGATAGAAAAAGAGCCAAGAGTCACTTTTTCAGGTCTACATATATATGATGGCCACTTGCACCAATCAAAACTGAAAAATCGTAGAGACTCAGTCATTAAAATTAACAACTCCATAAAAGATTATATTAAAATTGAAACAGTTCCCGAAATCGTTGTCGGAGGGTCTCCTACTTTCGGATTATGGGCAGAGCTGACTAATTGGAACTTAAGTCCAGGAACGGTCTTATTATGGGACGCAGGATACGCAAGAGCATTTCCTGACCTTGATTTCAGTATCGCAGCTTGCCTCCTTACCCGTGTAATTAGTAGGCCAGAAAAGGATCTCATTTGCGTTGACCTGGGTCATAAATCAGTCGCCGCTGAAAATCCTCTTCATGAGAGGGTCTTCTTTCCTGATCTCCTCGACTATGAAATAATTGGACAAAGTGAAGAGCATTTAGTGATTAAAACACAACATTCACAGAAATACGAACCGGGCCATGTGTTATTGGGATATCCTAAGCACATATGCCCTACAGTTGCTCTACACAATCAGGCAAGCGTAATAAATGACAGTATTACCTCATCCGAGACGTGGGAAGTGAATGCTAGGAATCGAGTCTAAAAGATTTAAATCTACTATTCAGCTAATTCAAAAATTAATTCGATTTCAACCGCAATATTACCAGGCAAAGTATTAGTTGCCATCGCACTACGGGCACCGATCCCTCGATCTTCACCAAAGACCTCCTTCATCAACTCGCTGAATCCGTTAATGACTTGGGGCTGCTGACAAAAATCATTAGCTGAATTGACTAGAGCCAAAACCTTAATTATTCGACCCACTTTATTAAGATCACCTAATTGATCCTTCATTGTTCTTAGAATCGCAAGACCAACCTGTCTGGCCGCTTCTTGACCCTCACCCAGAGTAAGGTCTTCACCGACTCGACCCGTAATGTATTTATCATCACCAAGATAAGGTCCATGCCCTGACAAGTAACCAATGTTACCAGAAATCACCAAAGGCTTATAAATTCCACCAGGTGGAACTGAAGGGGGGAGCATTAAACCTAACTCTTGAATCCTTGATTCTGCACTCATAAAAAATTAAGTTATAGCCTTACGAGCCTCTCTTTTTCTTTCCACTGCAGAAAGGACACGTTTCCTAAGTCTAACGTTCTTAGGCGTAGCTTCAACTAATTCATCCGTAGTAATATATTCAATGGCTCTTTCAAGTGAAAATTTCATCGGGGGAGATAGCTG
Source organism: Verrucomicrobiaceae bacterium (assembly GCA_004211885.1). GTDB lineage: Bacteria > Verrucomicrobiota > Verrucomicrobiia > Verrucomicrobiales > DEV007 > EC70. Next base: position 28,353 of record SHBV01000009.1, on the reverse strand, counting down.
TATCCCTTTACCGTCTCCAGTCGATCTATGATTAGTGAGGTGCTTTTCTTTTGTTGGGTTCACAGGAAGATCATCTGACCTTGGGTTCTCTCCAACGATCTGACCCTCATAAACATCCTCTCCTGCTCCTATGAATAATTTCCCCCTAGACTCGAGAGCATCAAGAGAATAAGCCATCGCCACACCTGTTTCCATAGAAACTAATGTGCCAGATGATCTACCAGCAATCTCCCCAACTTTAGGCGCATACTCTTTGAAAAGATGAGACATTATTCCATGACCGCTAGTCATATTTAAAAGTTCAAACTCAAATCCTATAAGTCCTCTGGTAGGTATCATGGATTCTATCATCGAACCTGAACCTGAAGCCGTCATATTAACAATCTCTCCTCTCCTAGAAGCCAGGCTCTTCATGACACCACTCACATATTGTTCAGGCACCTCAATATAGAGGGTCTCAAATGGTTCGATTATGACATCATTCTGGTCACGTTTTGTTATTACCATGGGTCTAGAGACTAGGACCTCATATCCTTCTCTTCGCATTTCTTCAACGAGAACTGCAATCTGCATCGCTCCTCGAGCTGAAACATTAAAAACTCCTGCCCTATCGCTGTCAGTTACTTCTATGGAAATATTGGTTTTAGTTTCTCTGATTAGCCTATCTCTGACTTGCCTAGAAGTTACATACTTGCCTTCTTTACCGGCAAATGGTGAATCATTAACAGAGAACTGCATCTGCACCGTTGGTGGATCAATTTCAATAAAAGGAATAGATTCTGAATTCTCGTCGGCACTAAGTGTTTCTCCAATGTCAACATCTTCGAAACCAGACAAACCAATAATATTTCCCGCCTCTCCTACAGTAGAATCTTGCGACCCTGTTACTCCACTATATTCAAATACTTTAGTAGTCTTCACTGAAGCGCGTTCATCATCATTACCAATTCTCCAAATCTTATCCCCTTTGGAGATCTTACCAGAAAGGACCTTACCAATTGCAACGCGGCCAACATAATCATCCCAATCAATATTGCTCACTAGCATCCTGAATGGACTCTCAATATCAATTTCAGGGCCATCAATACGGTCTACTATAGTTTCCAATAATGGTCGAACCCCATCTTTCGGATCGTTAAGATCCATAACAAAGTATCCCTCCTTAGCACTCCCATATAAAAATGGCGCTTCGAACTGACTCTCATTTGCATCAAGTTCAAGGAAAAGCTCCAGTGTATTATCATGAACTAAAGAAGGATTTGCATGGTCCCTGTCCACTTTATTGACAACAACAATAGGAGCCAATCCCTGAGCCAGAGCCTTTCTTAATACGAATCGAGTCTGCGCTTGTGGGCCCTCAGCCGCATCAACAAGAAGAAGAACACCGTCAACCATTTTCATGACTCGTTCAACTTCACCGCCAAAATCAGCATGCCCCGGAGTATCAACTATATTTATTGTATAACCTTTCCAATGAATAGCAGTGTTTTTAGCTTTGATCGTAATGCCTCTTTCCCGTTCCTGATCCATAGAATCCATTGCCCTTTCCTCCACTTGCTGATTGTCCCGATAGACACCACCGGCTTGCAACAGCAAGTCAACTAGAGTCGTTTTACCATGATCAACATGCGCTATTATAGCAATGTTACGAATGTTCTGAGCTCTCATTTAATAATAGGAAAATCTTTAGCAGCGAGCGCCACTTAGCCTTAAACAAGCGAACCGTCAATTGATAGTATTCTAATTGGGCAAAAGAATTATCAATTTTATAATAAAAGTAGCATTGGATTTTACTGGCGTATTCATTTGTCTAAAGCATCTTTTCATCAAGAAATTTCCATAAAATGCAAAAGAAAATTATCATCTTATTACTAGCGGCATGGGCTTTCCTGTTATCAGCAGAAGCCAAGAGGCCAAATATTCTGTTTATTTTTTCTGATGATCATGCCGAGGCAGCCATTTCAGCTTACGGCAGCCATCTAGCAAAGAGCGCACCAACACCTAACCTTGATCGCATAGCTAATGAAGGAGCAATCTTTAAAAACAGCTTCTGTGCAAATTCGATTTGCGGGCCTTCACGTGCATGCATCCTGACCGGACTACATTCTCATGCTAACGGATTCCTCGATAACAACCATTCTCGTTTTGATGGGACTCAAACTACATTTCCACAATTGATTCAGAAAAAGGGATATCAGACAGCAATGATTGGAAAGTGGCACTTAGTAAGTAATCCTACAGGGTTTAATTACTGGGAAATCTTACCCGGTCAAGGTGCCTATTATAATCCTGATTTTATACAGATGGATAATTCCCGTAAACGTTACGAAGGATACTGCACCGATATCATAACTGACTTAGCATTAGAATGGCTTAAAAATGAACGAGAAAAAGATAAGCCATTTGTCTTAATGTGCCAACACAAGGCACCTCATCGGAACTGGTCACCGGCCCCGCGTCACCTGAATCTATTTGATGACATTCGGATGCCAGAGCCTGATACCTTATTTGATAGTTACGAGGGGAACCGATCTAAGACTCTAAAAGAACATGAGATGGGAATCAAAGATCATATGTATTGGGGACATGATATGAAATTTCATGGAAAAGAATCAATGTTCCCTAAATATTTCCTTAGCGGAATCATCAATCGTCAATACGAGAGAATGAATGATTCACAAAAAAAACAATGGGACGCAGCTTACGGACCCAAAAACGAAAAACTTATTAATGATATAAAGAGCGGAAACCTTAAGGGAAAGGAAATTACTCAATGGAAATATCAGAGATACATTAAGGATTATTTACGATGCATAAAAGCCGTTGACGAAAACATTGGCCGTTTACTGCAGTATCTGGATGATAGCGGATTAGCTGAAGACACCATTGTTATTTATTCTTCTGATCAAGGATTCTATCTTGGCGAGCACGGATGGTATGATAAGAGGTGGATGTTTGAGGAATCTCTTGCAATGCCATTTCTCATCCGCTGGCCAGGAGTGATACCTGCAGGGGTAGAGTCTAAAACTTTGATTCAAAATATTGACTATGCACCCACTTTTCTTGAACTGGCTGGAGCGAGAATTCCCAGAAAAATGCACGGCAAAAGCCTAGTCCCTGCTTTCAAAGACACATCAAAGCCCCCATCAGGATGGAGAGAAAGTATCTATTACTCCTATTATGGTGAAAGGACACACCGTGTCGCAAAACATGATGGGATCAGAACTCAGCAACACAAACTCATCCACTTTCCTACTACAGGAGAGTGGAACCTTTATGACCTCAAGAAAGACCCTAAAGAAATGCAGTCAGTTCACCAAGACTCTGATTATGCCTCCGTCCTTCAATCGCTTAAGAAACTTTACACCAAGGAAAAAAAGAAATTTGGTGTAAATAACGCGACGATTCCTCGCCCAAAGTTGGACCAGGAATGGTGGAAAAACCGCCACAGAGAAAAGGTAAAACTCGCGGACAAAGGTGATTATGACCTGTTATTTATTGGAGACTCAATTACTCATGGGTGGGAGAATAACGGGAAGGCCATTTTTGAAAAGTTCTACTCTCACAGAAAAACTCTTAACCTTGGCTTTTCAGGAGACAGGACTGAGCACGTTTTATGGAGACTACTGAATGGTGAATTGTCAGAAAAATTACAACCTAAATTAGCGACAATCATGATAGGAACTAATAATACGGGACAAGTCATGCAAGAATCTGATGAGACTGCATCTGGCATTAAGGCAATCGTTGACCTACTTCAGGATCGGCGCCCGGAGATGAAAATTCTACTGCTAGGAGTCTTCCCAAGATCCATTAATTCTAATGACCCTCAACGAATTAGGAATCGAGAAGTTAATGAAAAAATTAAGGGGCTCGCTGACTCAAAAAATATCCATTTCCTGGACATTTCAAATAAGTTTCTTAATGAAGACGGTAAATTACCTAAGGACATAATGCCTGATGCATTACATCCAAATGCTAGAGGCTATGAGATATGGGCAAGTAGCATCGAAGAAAAGATTTGTGAAATAGGGGGTTGGGAAAAAGTGAAAGGTTAACTTGAAATTTAAATAGTGTATTACCCTCTATCCCTCTGGAGTTATTCCTATTATTATTTCCCAGTTAGCGCTCAACTCTCCGGCCTTGGACTCCTTTATCGGAGTAAAATCAACTGAAGTTAATTTCTGACCGTTTTTTCCGAGCCGCTTATAAATAAAATCTTTTTCATTACGTTTATCACCTTTGATATAGCACTGAGAGGTGAGCATTCTCTTGCCCTTTATACTCACTGCCACATGAATATGAGGAGAACGACCAGGGTAAGTGACAGGTTTAACTGTACGAAAATAATAACGTCCCTTTGAGTCAGTCAAAAATCTACCGTATCCTTGAAAGTTCTGGTCTCTTCCTTCACGGTCATCCCTAGTGTGTAGATATACTCCCTTAGCGCCGACCTGCCAAATCTCAACCAACGCATTACGAACCAGATCTCCCTTTATATTTTTGACTACACCAGTCAAGTGAGTCACTTCACCTACTGCAGGCGTCAATGAATCACCGATCATAAGTAAATCATTATCCGTATCAAGGGGCATCTTGTCTGGATAGAATGGCCCCTCGACTTGCCTAGGGGTCGGCTCCAATAAAGCCTCAGCAAATAGGCCAGGAGTCAAAAAGGCGCTTGCGCCGAGACCTATTCCATGAAGCATTTTTCTTCTGTCCCAATAACCTATTTGTAGCGAAGAGTCATCTTTCATTAATTAGAAGTTATATCCCGATCTCATTAAATAGAAATGAAATATCCTTAATATTAATCAGCAAATATGAGCATTCTTTGTCATTGCAAATATAAAATAAAGTAGCGATACTAATAAACTAACATAAGTTAAAATGAATAAATTTAGTTATACTATCCTTGGTTTTTTGGCTGTATTTTTTATCTCCTGCAAGACAACCAAAAGGCCATATCCTACGGCCTACTATCAGTGTGATAAATGTGGGGAAGCTTTTGAAATATCAAAATCAATAGATGAAAAGGATCTTACTTGCCCGGACAAATCTTGTGCAGGAAAAATTCAAAAAGTTGCTAGCTATAAAAGATACGGATCAGGCCTTAATACCAGATACGGTTACAGTGATCCATGGGAAGTCGGCTACTCAGGACCTTACGTAGGTAGTCGCGGTTTTTTTGGCGGGGGTTTTTATAGAGGAGGCCATCATCACCATTATTATCATGATGACAAGCATTCAAAATCAGGATCTAAAAATTCAAATCACTCCCCATCGAGAAGAATAGTCAAATCAGATAATTCCAAGAGTAATTCACCACCCATGAGAAGACTCCATTCAGGATCCAGCTCAGGTAAAGCTCCTAGCAACAGCTCCAAAAGCTTTTCAAGAAGCATACCAAGTAGAAGCTCTAATAGCAGTTCTGGGAGTAGCCCCTCAAGGAGCATACCAAGCAGAAGCTCAAGTAGCAGTTCTGGGAGCCCCTCAAGGAGCATACCAAGTAGGAGCTCAAGCAGCAGCTCAAAAGGAAGTTCTGGTCGGAGTATTAAAAATTAATACGAGAAATTAAATCTCAACGATTTCCTCTATTTTATTATTAGAGTCAACGAAGGCTGTCTTTGCCTTCAATGGCTGATCCGTAATCTCAAAACCAATTATAATAATTAGTTCTCCCTCATTAATGAGCCGTGCAGCGGCTCCATTCACACATATAATTCCTGAACCCCGTTCGCCTCTGAGAGTGTAAGTTTCAAGCCTGACACCAGTATCGACACTCGCGACTAATACTTTTTCACCTGCCCACAATCCGACTGCATCTAGAAGATCTTCATCAATTGTAATACTGCCAATGTAGTCTGGATTGGCCTCCGTAACTTTAGCTCTATGAATCTTTGATCTGAGGACTTGTCTCATATTTTCTGGCAATGATGGCCGAAATTAACAGGACAATGGAAGAAATCAAGAAATCCAAACACTTTAAGAAATTTTTAATCTCTATACTAAGAAATATTAATTTCAAATTCCTGAATCCTGCCCCAAGAACCAAACCCATCTCCTTTCTTCTTTCCCTGACTCTTGCCTCCACCAACATAAAACCTTGTTCCATCTTCACTGAAAACAATATCACTGCATCGGATCCCAGAATTTTGAGAACATAAAATATTGCCTTTTTCAGCATCAAAGAGAGCAATGTTCCAGTTACCTTTGAACATCCTTCCCGCCATAACAAAAAAAGCACCACTCGGATGAAATGATAGGCTTTCCATGAGACCCTGGCCAATTTGACTATCAATGGCGCTACGTTCCCTCTTAGGCGACATTCCTTGATCCTTCCATGAGAACTCTTCCCAGAGTTGCTTTCCATTCCCAGCAGCAGGATCACGAGTACTACCCATTCCTGCTAAGTAAATCGAGCTGTCATCCGGTGAGAACTCCATTGAGAAAACACCTCCAGTATAGTAATGGCCTTTAATTATTCCCCATCCAGTGAAACTGGGTGTATTCCAGCTAGTATACATTTTTCCCGAGCTTAAATCCCAAACACGCACTTCTCCCATCAAATTACCCGCTGCTAAGTATCGACTATCATTACTAAATGCCAAAGATTGGACAGGCGGAACATGAGAAAACTTATGAATTAATTCTCCTGAAGATGCATCATATACTTTTATGGACGGCTCAGTTTCCGTAAACGGTTCGTATTTATATCCACCTACCAGATACTGACCAGTAACTGAACCAATCATTTTTGAATCTGGAGAAACTTTGGTCTGCCATGACCAGAATTCATGTGCTTTTATCTTCCTTTGCTCTTTTCCAGATTCAATAGAAGTCCACTTAATGATCCCATCATAGTCAGCCGAAACGATTGAATCATGAGATACATTAACTCCCGACACGAAATTGTCATGGCCAGTTATCTTATTCTTATTCCCTTTATTATCTAATGAGTAGACTCCCCCACCTACACACGCTGCATAAAGATTTTCATCTGACCCGCGCGCAATGGAAAGGCAATGCGACGGAAGTTTAATCTCTCCTTTTTTCTTTATTTCAACCTTCACAGCAAGACCTCTTCTATGGGTTGAATTTTTTCCTCTACCCGATGAAAGGTTGGAAAATTTGGCAGATCATACTCCGCGTGTGGATCAATACCTAAAGCACTAAATATGGTCGCAAATAAGTTCCGCTCATCGTAAGGAGAATCCGTAACCTCAATTCCCATCTCATCAGTCGCACCGACCACTGCTCCACCTTTGATCCCTGCACCAGCCATCGCGAAACTCCAAGCATTGGGGTAATGGTCCCGGCCCCGTGCCTGATTAATCCAAGGAGTCCTACCAAACTCACCCATGGCAACGACTAGTGTATCTTCGAGCAAACCTCGATCCTCAAGATCATTAACTAATTGAAAAATGATATTATCGAGATCAGGGACAACCATCTGATATATTTCATGATTAAAAACATGAGTGTCCCACGGCATCCCATTTGCTACCATTACAAAAGGGGCTCCTTCCTCTACGAGGGACCTGGCAAGTAAAGTGTGCTGCCCAAAGGTTCCAGGACCGTACCGTTCTCTATCCTTCGAAGGTAACCTCTCAAGGTCAAACAAATCAGAGCAACTCATTAAGCCGCGGACCCTATCGAAAGTTGCATTGTAAGACGAAGCTGCTGAACTTTTTGTTTCATTTTCAAATTTTTTTGAAAAGAATCTGCGCAGTTCAGCGCGTGCCTCATGATCCCCATCAGTGATAGAGTCCAATTTATCGGTGTCAGGAATTTTATATTTCCCTCCGACCCTCACTGGCGCATACTCTGCACCTAACCAGCCTGCCCAATTCCCGGCCTTGAAACCTTTGAACTCATTTCCTTCGGGACATGGATCCAACAATACGAAATTTGGAATTTTACTTCCTAATTGGCCTAATTGTTGAGCCAGAACTGAACCCATCGTTGGTCGAACAAATGGAGGTCGTACTTTGTTACCTCTCTGCAATAAATTAATAGCTTGAGTGTGTTCCTTTTGAGCCGTTTTCATGGAGCGCACAACCGCTAGCTTGTCCGCTATCGAAGAACAGGATGGCATTAATTCAGAAAAGTGCACGCCGGGTATTTTCGTTGGTATACTTTTGAAAGGCCCGCCCGTGGGCTTGCCAGGTTTTGGGTCCCAGGTCTCAAATTGTGACGGACCTCCGCAAAGCCAGAGTAGTATGCAATGCTTCTGCTTCCGCTTGGCTATTTCAGCAAATGCTGGGACTGAGAAAAGGCCAGACCAACTAAAAGCAGACATTGCGCCTGCAGTAATTCCTTCGAGGAATTTTCTTCTGTGAATCCCATGATCAGGTGAACCGCAATTCTTTATGTTATTATCTACCATTAAATTAACGATTCATTCTGAACTCAGAGCCCGACACTAAAGCCCAGCAAAATTGCTTCAAAGAGTCTGGCCCTCGTTCTAGAAACTTAGTCCCTACTTTAATTTCCTCAGGATCCGGTTCTCTGCCAAGGATTAATTTGAATGATTCTTTTACTTTATTGGTATTTGAATCTTGCTTCTCAATGATTGATAGAGTGAGATTATCCTCAGAAATGAATAGTTCCTCTATTGTTTTATTATTACTTAAAAATAGAGCCTGCTGAACTGTCGGCGAATAGACTTCAGGAAAGAGGTCAGGAAACTTAACTGCAAATTCTCTACGTAATTTTTCTGAATCTACATTTTTAAATTTTCCACTCGAATCCGGATAATGCCCCATTGCTATCAGCATTGATTTGGAAAATGCCTCAGCAGAAATAGGATTGATTATATGATAGCTAAAAGTTTGAGGAAGTGGTTTCACTGTTGCCTGAACGGAAGATGATAACTGGTAAGTTCGGCTCATTAATATTGATCGGATGAGTCGACGAACATCATAACCAGAACTAGTAAAATCACGCGCCATCCACTCTAACAACTCTGGGTGACTTGGAGGATGCGCAGAATCCATTAAATCGACTGGATGCACAATTCCTCGACCTATCAGAAGCGCCCAAACTCGGTTAACAAATGCCTCAGATAATGAGGAGTTTTTATCACTGAAGGCTAATTCAATAAGTTTTTGCCTCCTAGAAAATTTTGGGACTGGAGCACTATCAATCTTAATCAAATTATAACCCTTCTTGTCTTTATTTTTTTTCTCAAACCAGGCATCGGAAGGAGATGTCACATAAAGATCTGAATTGTCTTGATGTGATGCGTCCACGGATTCCTTAATAGGTTCATTTCCTAAAAGAACCAACTCACTTGCGAAACTCTTTCCACTAAGGTCAGCGTACTTGGAATGACCGCCAGTTGCACGCTCAGCAACACGCATGCCTTTATTTGTCTGAACATTAATTGATCTACTAAAAAAAGACACCATTCCCCAATAGTGCCGCTGTTCAATTTCCGGAGAAACAGGGTGATCATGGCACTGAGCACACTGTATTTGTTTTCCCAAAAGAGCCGACATTGTCAATTTAGCCATCTCCGAATGATCATTTTTCTGCTCAAAGAGAAACCAAGAAGCACCCGATTCTACACCTTCCTTAGGACGAGATAAAACTAGATCCTTAGCCACAAGATCCCATGGACGATTTGTCCGAAAAACCCATTCCAGATAATCCAACCAACCATTTTTTTCACGATCACCTCGATCCTTTTTCTTTACCGATTCACGACCAAGAAGAATAGCATTAAATGTTTCTGCCATGTAAGAGAAATGCTCATTTTTCAGGAGAAGCTTATCTATAAGTTCGGCCCTCTTATTTGGAGATTCATCTGCAAGGAAATAATCCAACTCCTCTCGTGATGGGATCCTACCGATAACATCGACATGAACTCTTCTACAAAATACTTCGTCTGAACAATTCAATGACGGTTCAATTCCTTGTTCGGACCAAGACTTCTCAATAGCAAAATTAATGGCCTGAACTGAGGAAATATTTTCAGGTATTTTGAATTTTGGTGAAGAATTACGTTTAACTCCAGAATCTGCATCCAATCCTTCAATCCATGATTTCAAATCCTTAATATTCCTTTCATCCAATTGACCTTTTGGTGGCATGTGGGGATCACTCCCTTTCAATACAACCCTAAATAAAGCACTCTCCTCGGCAGAACCATGCACAATCACAGGGCCACTTTCACCTCCCTCAATCAATGATTCATAGGAACGAAGATCGAGTCCTGCTTTTTTCTTAGCTCCGCCATGACACTTGACGCAATTGGATTGAAATATTGGAGCAATATCTGTGTCCCAAACATCAGCCGTCAATGACCCCTGAGCCAAAATAAGGATAGCAATATAAGAATTAATTCGGAGCACCTGTATAAAATATATAATCTGCTATTATGATAGTACAAATTTTGGATTATTTTAAAGCCTTAGAATAGACTCTTCTTCTCTTGTGTGTCCGATAATCATAACCATCCCACATCGTTAGAACTTGTGCATTTGTTTCCAGTTCACCATTCGTTTCGGCCCACTTTAAACCATTCTCGCAAGCAGTTTTATGCATTTCGTGCATTAATATGGAATTTAAGCCCGCACCACGAAATTTGTTAGCAACAGCCACTAGGCATAAATCAAGCACGTCATTCGATCTCATTGCCAAAAATATTTTCAGCCAACCAAAAGGCAATAACTTTCCTCCAGAACGCTGCAGGGCCTTTGATACAGACTCCATGGCGACCCCTGCGGCTACAATATCACCTTTTTCATCGACAACAATTTTCACATATTTCGTTTCAATAAATGAAAAGAAATGACCAATTAAATAATCAATCTCTTCATCTGAAAGAGGCGCAAAATCATGCAATCCGGAATATGCCTCATTAATTAATTCAAAAAATTCCTCACCCCTCGCTATAAGCTCTTTCTTTGATCTAGCAGACCATAAAGAGAGGCCTTTCTTTTTTAATACGTAGGATGAAATTTTTTCTACCCGAGGATCTGGCTCTTTTGAAATTTTGATTCGATGTTCCAGGTAATCGACTTCCTTCACATAACCATAGTTCTCAATATGCTTTTTATAGTACGGGTAATTATAACTAGAAATCGCTGTGGGCAATTCATCAAACCCTTCAACAAGAATACAGTTCCTATCAAAATGCCCAGGACCGAGCGGACCCTCAACTAAATTCAAATCTTTCCCATGCGCCCATTGCTCAACCTCCTTTAAAAGGATCTCACAAACAGATGCATCATCAATAAAATCAATCATACCGAATCGGACTGCTCCTCTTCCTCTGATTTGATTATCTTTTCTGTTAATATAAGCGGCCACTCTTCCCACTATTTTTCCGTGTCGATAGACTAACCAATAGTCGAAATCTGATAGATTAAGAGAAGGGTTCTTTTCAGGAATCAAACTTTTCATTTCCTCCATCATTAGTGGAGGCACCCAATATTTAGAACCCCTATATAAATCATAAGGGAATTGAACAAACTTTCTTAGAAGTCCCTTCTTATGGACTCTAATAACTTTTAAATCAGAACTCACAATAGAGAATAAAAACCTAAAGGTAAAAGAACTTCAATACCGCATAAAGCATATGAACCTATGAATATTGAATATTGACGATAAGAGGGTAAATGCTCCAAAATTCTCTCATAATGCAAAAACAAATTAAGAAATTCAACCGACGCAACTTTCTTAAAAAATCCGCAGCAACTATCCCTTTACCTCTATTCATACCCTCATCAGCTTTTGGAGCCAATGAACGAATCAATTTTGCTGGTATCGGAATGGGAGGAAGAGGCAGAGGAGATTTGAACTCGTTCCTAGGATTCAGTGAGATTCAGACAAGCGCTGTATGTGATGTGGTACAGTCACACGCAGAGCAGGCCAAGAGTTCAGTGGATAGGCGATATGGTAATAATGATTGTAAGACATATATCGATTATCGTGAAATCATCATGCGCGATGATATCGATGCTGTCCTCATAGCTACTCCCGACCATTGGCATGCAAAGATAGCCATTGAGGCAATGACATCCGGAAAGGATGTTTTTTGTGAAAAACCTGAAACCTTAACTATCCGCGAAGGCCAAATGATGCGAGATACTGCTCGAAGATTCGGACGTATCTTTTCCGGAGGGAGTCAACGGGTCTGGGGTGATTATAACTGGTTCCACCGCATGATCTACGGCGGAGCCATCGGTGAAGTCAAAGAAGCATGGGTCAATGTAGGAGGCCCTTCAGGAGAATGTTATCTTCCTCCTGAACCATTACCAAATGGTGTAGACTGGAATCGATGGCTCGGACCAGCACCTTGGCGACCCTATCACCCTGCATTGACTAGGGGAGGCTTTAGACCTTTCCGGGACTACTCAGGAGGAGGCATGACAGACTGGGGCTGTCACGGTTTTGGAGGAGCGTTGTTTGCCTGTAACCTACATGAAACAGGACCCGTAAAAATAACACCACCTGACGGTAAGGACGTGCAACAACTCACCTATGAATTTGCCAGCGGAGTAAAGATCTATCATGGAGGCGGCTGGGGAGGAATATTGTCTTTTCGCGGCACTGAAAATGAAATTCCATTTAGAAATAACTCAAAGAACCGACCCAGTCCCCCGTCCGTTCACATCCCAAACTACAAAGGACAAGGAGGATTGTCCGGTGATTTTATACATTGCGTTAAGAGTCGGGAAAAACCATTCAGAGACATTGAGAGAGCACATCGAACTGCAACGCATTGCCATTTAGGAAACATTGCTTATTGGCTCAAAAGGGAAATTACATGGGACCCTGATAAGGAAGAAGTTCTCGGTGATCCTGAAGTGTCACGATGGCTCGACAGGCCGAAGCGGGAACCTTTCACGATAGGATAATCACTAAGATAAATCATATGAAATATTTAATATCAATCCTCTCTTTGCTATCACTTTCATTAGCATTGAATGCAGACGAGCTTGATGAGAAACTTTTATTGGCCGGAAAATTCGTTGACGGGAACCCAGCTGATGCCCTGAAATTCATCGAATCAAAAGCAGTAGAATCTCTTCAAGATTCACAATTAAGAAATTCTCTCGAAGAAAAAATAATAAATTCATTAGGAACAGCAAATTCCAGAAGAGGTAAGGATTTTTTATGCCGTATGTTACGAATAATGGGTACACGAAAATCCATTCCTTTAATGCAAAAATTGCTTAAAGATCAGGAAATCGGCCACATGGCAAGGTACGTATTGGCCTCAATGCAATACGAAGAGGCCGGAGCTGCTCTTCACCAATCACTAGACACGGTACAAGATAAATTAAAACAAGGAATCATCGATAGCCTAGGCGATATCCGCTATAAAAAAGCAGTTCCAGATCTCATTAAATTACTAGATACAGCCTCAGTTTCCAATAACGCAACGCGCGCCCTTGGCCTAATCGGTGGAGATAATGTGGGCGAACTTCTCGTCCCGAGATTAAGCAAGACAACAGGTAAAGCGTACCGGTGCACGGTCCAGGCCCTTCTCAGATGCGCTGAGAGTTACCTAGAACAAGGGGACAAAGAAAAGGCATTATCCATTTATAATCATTTCACAAAATCAGAAACTGACTCCTACGTTATATTGGCCGGCTTGAGCGGTGTAGCAAAAGTAAATGGTGAGTCGGCTGTTCCTCTTCTGACCGAAGCCATTAAGAGTGGTAATAATGAATTAGCCAATGGAGCAGCTTCAATTATAGCAGAATTAGAGGGAGTGAACATTGGGTCAAAACTAAAATCCTTACTTGAATCTGCACCTGCAAACATGCAAATACTCCTCATCGGAGCACTTTCAGAGAGAGAAGACAGGTCCGCTCTCCCCTCAATCACAAAGTTGACAGGAAGTGAAAGTCTCGAAGTTAGATTATCAGCTATTCAGGCCTTGGGAAAAATCGGTAACGGATCCTCAGTCATTACTCTTGCAACGATAGCTTCCTCAACGAGTGGTCATGAGCGAAACGTTTCAAGGAGTGCTCTGGCAAATCTTAGGGGCAACGATATTCAAAATGCATTAAAAAAACATCTCAAGGAATCCTCACCAGAAATTCAGAGTGAGTTGGTCAGAGTAATTGCAACGCGGGGTGAATCTACAGCAATGAATGAACTTATAATTCTGGCTAAATCCAGCACTCCGGAAATTCGTAAAGAAGCTTTACGCGGCATAGGAACCTTAGCTGATCAGAGTCACCTCGATCAAATATTAATACTTCTATTAAATCCAAAAGAAGAATCTGATCGGAATGATATTGAATCCGCAATTGCTTATAGCTTTAGGCGAATATCTGACAAAAAAATACAAACAGATGCCCTCACGAAAGCATTAAAAAAAGCTGATATTAACGCCAAATCATCAATACTTTCATTATTGGGAAGGGACCCTAATGAACAGTCCTTACAATTACTTATCTCGGCCCTAAAGGAAACCGATTCAATTCAGTTAGCCGCTATCGAAGCACTGTCCAAATGGCCAAATCATGGCCCGGCAAATAATCTATTAAAAATTGCATCCGAAGAAAAAAATCCCAACAAGGATACTGCCCTTAACGGTTATATCATTTTATCCTCAAAATCTCCAGACCCCACACTTGCTTACAGAAAGGCTTTAGAATTGGACAACTCAACTAGTACAGCCAAAAAAGTTTTAGCAGGACTGGGACAGAGTGGAGGCATACAATCACTGGAAATTATTAAACCTTACCTAGAAAATTCCGAAACAATTAATGAGGCGGCTTTGGCAGCGACTCAAGTCGCGAAAAGGCTGAAAGATTCACATACGACTACAGTCCGCACTGCCTTGAAAGCCATTCTCGAATCTAAAGCGTCTGAGGCATCAAAGAAAGGAGCCGCTGATTTACAATCAGGACTGGATCTTTATAAAGATTACATTCTTGATTGGAGAATTACCGGACCATATTCAGTGAAAGGGAAATCTGCCAAGGTTGTTTTTGATACGGCCCTGGCCCCTGAAAAGGATTTGAAGTCTATAAGGTGGAAAAAATTTAAGACGAAATCAAAATCCGAAAGATCTCTCTGGGCAATCGATCTTCATGAGAGTTTGAGCATGGAAGCTGATGCTGCCGCCTATGCCATGACGAAAGTATGGACGCCTGAAAATCTTGAAATTAATCTTGAAATGGGTAGTGACGATCATATCAAAGCATGGCTAAATGATAAAATAATTCATGAATCATTCTCTAATAGGAGCCTAGAACCAAGACAATCCATCATTCCTGTCACCCTTTCAAAAGGATGGAATCTGATTATGCTCAAGGTCGTGAATACTAGCGGACCGTGGGGATTATGCTGCCGGATCCGTGGCAGAGATGGAAATCCTGTGGAGGGGATCAAAATTGAATCCAAATAAATTTTCATTAACTCACAATCAATAAAGTGCACCATTTCGTATGATCGTCATTGACGAAGCACAGTTAAAAAGTTCAATCTAAAGACATGGCAAATACAAATACACATAATAGACGGACCTTCATTGGTTTTGGTCTTGCGGCTTCCGCCGCGTGCGCAACCCGGTCCAGAGCACAATCGCCCAACCAAAAATTAAACGTCGCTATCATTGGTGCAGGTGGACGCGGTGGAGCCAACACAAATGGAGTGAAAAGTGAAACGATTTATGCTCTGTGTGACACGAATCCTGGAGTCTTAAGTTCCGTAAAAGGACGTTACCCCGGCACTAAGACCACTAGCGATTGGAGAAAAATAGTCGACGATCCTGCCATTGACGCTGTAGTCATTAGTACCGCTGATCATCACCATGCGCCGGCTGCAATTGCTGCCATGCGCAACGGTAAACATGTTTATTCAGAAAAGCCTCTCGCTCATACTGTTCAGGAAGCTAGGTGGATGCAGGAAGAATATATCAAACGCAAAGATAAGATAGCGACCCAGATGGGGACTCAAATTCATGCGACTGAAAATTACAGAAGAGCAGTGGAGCTAGTTCAATCAGGAGCAGCTGGAACCATCAAAGAAGCTCATGTCTGGTGCGGCAGAACGATCAGGCCAGTGGGTGAGAAAGTTCTCCCAGAACAGCCTGTACCTGATGGGTTTAATTGGGAAACCTGGCTAGGACCTGCACCCCAAAGGGCGTATAACCAAGGCTATTGGAAAGGTGGTAATCTTAACTGGAACCGGCGCTGGGACTTTGGTAATGGAGTCCTAGGTGATATGGGAAGCCATCTCATCGACCTTCCTTATTGGGCACTAGAACTGACAAGGCCAAACAAAGTAAAAGCTGAAGGTCCAAAAGGTGATGATGTAGCAGCGCCCCCTTCTCAAATAGCCACATGGCACCATCCGGATGCAAATGTCGGAAGTGGCAAACGCGGGGAAGTCGATGTTATTTGGTATCATGGCCCTGAGGGAATGAAGGCAATGGCCGAACGGCTCCAACCAAAATTAGGTAAAGATACTAACATATCAAAGTGGCACATCGGGGTTGCCTTTGTAGGCGATGAAGGAATCGTTGTTTCTGATTATGGAAAAATTGTACATAGCCCGGGAGAGAAATTTAAGGATTACAAGAGACCCAAACCTTCAATCCCGAAATCACCAGGCCATTATAAGGAATGGATTAACGCCTGTAAGGGTGAGGGAAAGAGCCTATGTAATTTTGATTATTCAGGTGCTCTTATTGAACATAATCTGCTAGGAAATCTCGCACACAGAGTAGAGGTCGGAAAAGAATTCGAATGGGACGCTGAGAAATTTGAAATCACTAACGATAAAAAAGCTAACGAACTTCTCAGTAAGACTTACAGAAAGGGTTGGGAGGTATCCTAGTTTTAACCCCTCAAGCTAAATAAATAGGCAAGTAAATCAGCTATATTATCTTTACTAAGACTCTGAGCAGTGGGAGGCATTAAGCTTCCAATCTTCTCAACTTTTTCAATATCTTCACGTGATATACGGTGCATACCAGCACCTGAAAAGTCTCTGAGGAGAATCTTATCCTCGTCTCTGCTTGCCTGTTCATAGCCTTGCATGGTCTGTGATTTTTTGGTCACTACCCGAGTCAAAGAGTATCCTTCCTTTACTTGAAGAGTGGGCCACATGACCTCTGTAACAATTCTATCAAATGGCACGCCACTCCCTAGAGCCGAAAGATCAGGACCAATTATTCCGCCGACGTTTCCTACCTTGTGACAGGCAATGCACCCAAGACTCGCAGATTTAAATAGATCAGCTCCCTTCTTTATATCACCAGCATTACCGGCTCTGACATATTCACGAACATTTGAATCTGTATATTCAATTCTTGGTGCCGGTATACCCGCTAACTGGTCAAGGCTCAAAGATAACTCAGGACTCACTAGGCCCTTAGCTATCCATGCCTGTCTTATTAATGATCCCTGATCTTTATTAATTGAAGTTTCAGGTAATTTATCAGCTAATAATTCCATGGCACCGTTCCTGGAAGCAACAGCATCAAATAGCTGTGATAACTGCTCAGAATCCAATCCCTTCTTCAAGAGATCAACTGCCAATTTGATCCCATTAGGAATGTCCATGCTAATCACAGAGCCTACAGCATCTAACTGACAAGGGTCATTATCACTAGCCGCAATTTTCATACTAATTTTAAGTGCATCTTTACCACCAATTGAACCCAGAGACTTAAGTGCTTTTGCTCTGATCTCTTTATTTATATCTGCATTAGATGCTATAACTGAAATCTCGTTCATGAGTTCCTCAACTTCCCAGGACCCTATCAAATCAATGATTCCTTCTCTTATTTCTCGATCTTCAGTTTTAAGATAACTTGCCAACCTTTGATGAACTTCAAATTCAGGTCTTTGTTGATTTCTTAACGTCATCAACACTGATCCAGTAAGATTTTCCATATTTAAAACAAACTTTAAATCATCCTCATCTCCCAGAATGACAAGTGAACTGAGAAGGTTCGCTGTTGTTTCATCATTGATATTTTCTTTCTTAACAAGATCACGGATCTCCGAGATAATGGCTTTTGAATCAGACTGGCTCAATACATCTGAAAAGCCTGACTGATATTTAGCAATATCCAGATCACCTTCCCTAAAAGCCGGTATCCATATTGGCTTGAGGTGGTGAACTGCCTGAGAAAAAGCATAATTAATCCATTTATCTTTTGGAACCTCGGCAACTGCAGCCGCTACTAAAATAGAATTTGGTTCCGGTATTTGGGCACAAGAAAGAAGAACCTCCATCCTGACCCTAGGATGTTTGTCCTGAGCCAGACCTAATAATAGGTCCTGGTAACCTTCAAGCCTCGTGCCCCATCTGCCTATGACCCTAGCCGCATATGCTCTGATTCTAGGGTCATCTGAATTTATATTTTTAATCAAAATTTCAGAATCCGGAACACTCAAAAACTCAAGGAGGGATAGAGCCTCCAGTAGATCAAGTCCTTCACGAGACGCAACCCAATTGCGTAAAATATTGATGACTTTCGATTGATCTCTCCTCGAAAGTAATTGTTTTGCTTTGAGCCTTGTCCACCTTTCCGGAGAAGCCAGCATCTCAACCAAATTTTTATCTGCTAGGTTAACCAGTTCGGGCACTTTGAGGGCACCTTTCTTAGGTGTTATTCTCCAAATCCTACCATGTGTTTTATCCCTATCTGGATGCCTATAAAAGTCATCCTGATGGCATGTCAGAGGATTGTACCAGTCAACGACATATATGGCACCGTCAGGCCCAACTTTAACATCGATTGGACGAAAATTACGATGACTAGAACGAAGGATAGGTTCACGCCAATTCACTTTAAAGCCTCCACCATCAGATGAAACCGCGAATCGGCTCACTTGATTTTTTTTATAATCACCTATAAGAAAATCACCTGCCATTTCAGCAGGTAAATTACTGGCACCCAAACAATCTATACCACAGTAACCTCCAGGACGACCGATGCGAGGCAGGCGCAACCGTCTTTTGGCCGGAATCGATGCCGGAGTAAGGTAAGATACACCACCGGCCCCATCGATCACAAATGATTGACCATAATCATCGAAAGCAACTCCCCACGGGTTACCAGGACCCATGAAGTCATCCAATAAGGGGTCCAACTTAAGTTCATCTGGTCTCAATCTATATACACCAGCCTGAAACAGTGAGGATACACCATGTGGCGTTTCAACTCGAGACTCTACTCCATCACCCTGACAAAACCACAGTTCTCCTCCCGGAGACCAAGCAAATGAATTCATTGTCTGATGAGAATCCCCATTGCCAAAACCGCTAAGAACCAGCTCCTTGTTCCCTTCCCAGTCAAAGTGCAATAATTCAGTATTGTGTCCAACATATACCCCATCAGCTCCCACTTCCATTCCGGTAGGAATATTAAGACCTTTTGCAAATATGCTCGATTTGTCGCCTACTCCATCACCATTAAGATCTTCAATCATAATGACCTTATCATTGGGCATGACCCCAGGCTCAATTTGGGGATATACATCCGAACATGCCACAAACATTCTTCCCCTAGCGTCCCACCTCACAGATAAAGGATTTGCTATGCCATGCGTCTCGTCAGCAAATAGATTAACCTCAAAACCATCCATCACATCAAAGGATTCAAGTTCTTTTTTAATATTCGCCTCACGAGAACCTGTCCTCTTCGGTGCAGAGGCCGGTACATTCTTTAATCCTTTTCGGATATTAGATTCTGCGTTTTCTATGAGTTTTGGAAACAATTGCCATTCCTCCTTGAACGAGGGGAGGCCCTCAGCCGCATTTGAAAAGACCCGTTTACTATCATCTCCAAAGAGGCACTTCCAGTTTGCTGGCCTCCAGTAATCATACCAGAGACGATGCTTTTCCCTCACTGACAAAATCAGATTCGTTGGGGGATCTTCACCAAGTTCCTCAGCAAAGTCACCTTTGACAAATGGTATCTTTTTCTTCTTCGCGAGAGACTCAATACCATCAGTGTATTTATTAAGAAATTGGTCATCGGCAGAATCCCATTCAAAAGAAGAAGGAGCAAGAATGACAACTCTTCGGTCCTCTGACTGTAATTCGGTAATGAGTTTCTCATAAGACTCTAAGAATTCTCGAAGGGCAATTTCTCCACTGAGAGACTCCATTTTGCCAAATTGCGAAATGACCACATTTGCTCCCACTTTCTTGAGTTGTTCGTTAAGACTTCCGAACGCTTCTCTCCTCCATCTTTCACGGACTGTGCTTTGAAAGAAAACAGTATCCCCTTCCCAAGCCAAATCCCTGAATTTAATATTTAAATCCTTAAAGCGGTGAGTGATCGCTGCTTCTAATACCCCCTCTTTCTGAGCCCTTACCAAATCAGCTCCTCCAAGAAAAGCAACGACGTCTCCGTCTTCCAATTGGAGTGGTTTAGCGGAAGCTGAGGAAATAGAAAAAAATAAAATCGCTAATAGCCTAATCATCATATCATTGGTTTGGTTTGACTCCTTAATTGAAAGCAAACAGCGGTGATCCCACATCATTTTATAAAGTTCGCTCCACGGGTCAATTCTTTTCCCATGCCCCCATAACGAGGGCCCTAATCTACGGTACCCACGTCAACCCACTCACCTATTTTTGATGATTTCAGAGACGCATCAGTAAAGAGCTGAGCTTTGAGACCATCAACTAGGTTAGGTGCATCCACTTCTAACTGGGACTTACCACCCATCACTTCACGAAGTGCAGGAATGACCCATTTCTCAAACCGGTTACCTATATCAAATCCTCCGGGATCTACCTCCTTAACAACTTCAACTGAATTATCTGGGCGACCAATCGTTACCTTGCCATGGAACCGGTCAACCGTTAAAGAAGCACTAGTACCATGTAACTCAAGCTCAGGAACAAGACCTCTACGAAGAAAAGGAGCATGCGATAAGACAATGGACCCAACGACTCCTCCTTCAAATTCCCAGGCAATGTTGGCATAATCAACAGTATTACCTTTCCTTGAAGATATGCCATCAGTTACCTTGTCCCCACAATCAAGTGCCTCGGTAAGATTCACATTACCAAAATCAAGTTTTGCTGGAGTAATAGTATCAGCATGAGCAAGGACCTTGGTCGCATCTTTCCCAATTATCCATCTCACTGTGTCATAGGCATGAGATCCGACATCCGCGATTGTTCCAGATGATGAAAGAGAAGGATCATCTCTCCAAGTCAATGCCATGTCAGATGGGCGCGGATTATGCCATCGGTATATGACAGCTTTCACTTCCCCAATGGCTCCACTTTCAACCAATTCCTTGGCCGCGATAAAACCTGGTGACCATCGGGTCCATAGAGGCACGAAATGCGCTAACGTCTCCTTGTCCAGATATGCTTTGAGCATCTCCCTAGCCTCTCCAACATTCATGGCCAAGGGTTTTTCGCAAAATAAGTGCTTACCAGCAGCCGCAGCGGCCATCACAGCTTCATGATGAAGTGCGTCAGGAGTCCCAACTACCACATAGTTAACATCAGGATGTTCTATGACCTGTCTCCAGTCATCAGTTGCAAGATCAGCTCCATCCTCAATGGCTGCTCTTTGTAGAGGCTCTTTTCTCCGGGCACAAACTGCAACGATCCTCACCCCATCGCATTGGCGCATTTCCGCGCGGTAAGGCTCGCCTATGTACCCAGTTGCACCAAGAACACCTACACCAACGGGATGAGGTTCAGTACTCATAAATTTATCGTTTTACTGAGATGTCCTTGAATGCGACTATCATCTTGTCACCGCCGTGAAGCTGAAAACCAATGTAGCCCTTATCGAGCCTCTTTGCCTTTTCATTATCAATGACCTCAGATGCAATTTTACCATTGATCGTGAACCATAGTCTGTTCCCCTTAGCATAAACAACTACCTTGTTCCAATCTTTCGCCTTAGCATCACTAGGCTCAAAGGCATTATCTATCTCTCCAATTTCTTTCTTACCATTCTCATTTATGGTGACTTTGTGCCCCCTCTTAGCAAGATAATCACCTCGATTATTCTCATGAAAGTCCCAAGCTCCTAAGACCTTATCACCAATCCCAATGTGCCCAATGTCAGCATGGTATCCATGCAATCTACTTGCCTTACCTTTGACCGGATGACTTCTTACTTCTACTCCCGTATTACCTTCGTCACTAATTAACTTGTAAGAAAATCTAAGTTCAAAGTCCCCGAGTTGATCATTAAACATTAGATAAGATTCTTGACCCTTACCACGACCAATGATTTGACCCTTTTCTACTGACCAGTTCTTTAACTGTGAAGATGGCCGACAATTCCAACCATCTAGAGTCTTTCCATCGAAAATTGACTCAACCTCATCTTCCGCATACGCAGTAATGAGCCCGCAAATTGCAACTACTAAGGGAAATATAAATATAAACTTCATTTTTTTATAATAATTCTTTAATTAACAACAAAGCAAGACTCGCATCCTCAGTTATTTTAGGTCAAGTTTCATTTCAATGGTCAAGGAATCACTTTCACTCAATTCTCGCATCACCATCCTCGTGGTTGCTTTTCTTGGATGGTTCTTCGGCGGCATGCAGATTGGAATGACTAATCTGATCAACGATGCTACCGAATATCTGATCATTGAGTCAGGCTGGTCAGACAATTTGAATCCGGATCAGCTAAAGAACCTCATTTCTGACTGGTGGGCCTATCAGCAATGTGCATTCCTTTTCGGTGCTGCAGCGGGTGGCTATATTTTTGGAAAACTTGGAGATAGGATCGGAAGGACCCGCGCCCTTGGCATTTCAATTCTCTGGTTTTCGGTTATCACAGTACTTGCTTTCTATGTTAAAGATCCTCTTCAATTACTTTTCATTCGTTTTCTTGCCTGTCTGGGCATTGGAGGTTGCTGGCCAAATGGAGTTGCTTTGGTGTCCGAGTCCTGGTCTAAAATAGCACGGCCAGTCATGGCCAGTCTGATCGGAATGGCCGGAAACATCGGCATCTTTACCTTTGCTACAATGATGGCTAAAAATCCAGCCGATGCGGAATCATTTAGGGGTGTGTTTTTGATAGGTGCCTACTCAGTTCCCCTAGGATTAATCATTCTCTTATTTGTTAGAGAATCTCCAACATGGATAGCTTCCAAAAACCAAGGCAGTGAAGAGAAAACTGAAAAATTAGTTTCCCCATCAGTATTTAAAAAACCTTACCTCGGGGTCACCCTGATCGGTATCATCCTTGCTACTGTTCCTTTACTTGGAGGTTGGGGATGTTTTGCCTGGATTATACCTTGGGCATCTGAAGTCGGCTCACCCGAATTGAAAGCTCAAATTTTACAAACTCGCTCCATCGCCAGCATCATTGGTAGCGGTCTGGCTGCAATCATTGCCATGAAAATCGGGAGGCGGTCATGCTATTTTGCATCTTGTCTATTTGCCTTAATTATATCCCAATACATATTTTGGTTTGCTTCACCAACAGACTCCAGCTTTCTGATTTTTGTTGCTCTTTGGGGATTTTTTAATGGAATTTTCTTCGGTTGGTTACCGTTCTTCCTTCCTGAACTCTTTGAAACCAAAGTTCGGGCCACTGGTGCAGGAGTCAGTTTCAATTATGGACGAATTCTCACAGCAGCAACTATTTTCCTTACGCCCTGGTTGAAAGCAATGTTTGATGGTGACCACGCACAAGTAGGGCAGATCACTAGTCTGATTTTCATTCTAGGGATGATTGCCGTAACATTGGCACCTGATACTAGTAAACGTGATATGAACAAATAATGATACGATTGGCGTTTCAATTATCTAATCATCAGGAGGATTTCCTAATTGCAGCATCATGGGTTGATGACATTGAAGTAGTCTGCATTGATGAAAATCCAGATGCGTTCGTGACTGACGATGCCGATATCCAATCCAATGGAAAACCTGTTCTCTTATACGGATCATCACCCATTGAGGGGAAACCTCTCATAGTCCCAGCATTACCAAAACGTTCCTTTCCAGAAGTAATTGCCTTACGGGAAAGTCTTGATTCTGGCAATTTAGGAAAATTAGGCGTTATGAGAATGCACTTATGGAATCAACAAAACTCCAATGAGGTTCAAGAAATGGTCCATGCCATTGATTTGGCTCTGTGGTTCTTTGGTACTGAACCTAAATATATTCATGGAACGACATCAGCTGAAAATGAAGTCAAATGTTCACTCGTTCATCTTGGATTTGAGTGTGGTGGAATGGCACTCCTTGATTTCACCAACTCGTTACCTACTGGTGATAATTACGAATCATTATGCCTCATCGGCTCAAAAGGGGCCGCTTATGCAGATGATCACAGGAACCGTAATCTCTTTTTCAGTGGCGAAGCACCAAACGCAAAATGCCCTGATACCAGCATGAATTTCATTGGACCCATGCTTGCAGACTTTATTCAAAAAATAAAAGGCGGTGCGGATCTGGAAAGTAATTTAAAGAGTTACAATGAAGCATTCAAAATATTTTCAGAAGCCGGGTAAAAATATTATTTTAAATGAAGCGCACTGATAGAGAAAAAGAACCTTATAGAGTAGGAGTTTTGAGCGTGGTCAAACATGACTATCTACCACGCGCCATCGCTGCGCATCCAAGATTTAATTTAAGTTTCGTCAGTGATGAAAGGTCCAGACCAGAATGGACACACGAAAGGAATCAAAAATTCGCCGATGAGTTTGGAATCCCTTATATAAAAGACATCTTCGCGGCAATAAAAGACAATCAAATTGACGCCGTTGCAGTTAGTCCTGAAGCCGAGAGGCACTGTGAACTGGCTATCATTGCAGCTGAGGCCGGTTTACATATCGTAGTTGATAAGCCCCTTTCAACGAACACACATAAATGCGACAAACTCATTGATGCCGTTAATAAAAATGGAGTCCGTTGCCTAGTCTGGAATCGCAACTATTTACCCGCACTCATTCAAGCAAATCAGAAAGTAAATTCAGGTGAGCTCGGTCAATTATTATCAGTTCACTGTGATTTCTATTTCTCAAAAGATGCTGGCCCACCGATCGGCTCAAGGAAAGCCAATGACCCCCCGATCGAATGGCTGGACAGACAACTGGAAGCCCATGCCGACGGATCTGATGGTGGGGTAGGAACTGAGCCGATGGGCGAGCTCGAGGTGGAGGGGATTTACCCGTTAGCATATATAAAAATGTTAACGGGAGGGGCCAAAGTTAATCATGTATTCGCACGGACAAAGTCCCACTTTCATCAGGCTCACTTCGATAATGATGTTGATGACCTTGCAACGGTCACTCTCGAAATCGAGGGTGGCATAACCGGTTCACTCAGCATAGGACGAATCGGGGCCGCATCCCATCCCGACATTGGTGAAATTAAACTGCATATAATAGGAACAAAAGGTTCAGCGGTCATTTCAGAGGCCAGGCCTGAAGTCTCAATCTATTACCGAGATCAACCGGTGACGGAGTTCAAGAACCAAAGAATCGCAGATAAAAATAATTACCTGCTTGCAGAAAATTTCGCACGATCTATTGATGGAACGGAAAAACCCATACTTGATTGTATTGAAGCTAGAGACATTTGTGCAACTGTCAGCGCAGCGATTGATTCATCCAAAACAGGAAAACCTGTTAAAGTTGATAATAGAAAAAAATGAAACCCGAAAATTTCCGAACTGCACTGCGATCAGAAGAACGCATCTACGGCACTCTTGTAGTTTCCACTTCTCCATTCTGGCCAAAGATAATTGGAGACTGCGGACTCGACTTTGTGTTCATTGACACAGAACATATCGCCATTAGTCGGGAAACTCTCAGCTGGATGTGCCGAACCTACTCGGCAATGGGAATTCCCCCACTAGTCAGAATCACAGACCCGGACCCGGACCGTGCCACTGTCGCATTGGATGATGGAGCCATTGCCATCGTTGCCCCTTACATTGAAACTCCGGAACAAGTTCAGGCTCTTAGAGGAGCGACAAAGTTTAGACCCCTCAAAGGAAAGAAACTTGATCAGAGCCTGAACGGAGAAAAACTTGATGAGAAATTAGATAATTATATAGCAAAGAACAATGCCAAAAATGCTTTAGTTATAAATATTGAAAGTGTAGAGGCCATGAGCAGAATGGACGAACTCATGGGAGTTGAGGGTGTCGATGCGGTTCTAATTGGCCCTCATGATTTGTCATGTAGTATTGGGTTACCTGAACAGTATGATCATCCTGAATTTCTAAAAGCCACAGAAAAAATAATTACCAAGGCACGCTCACTTGGGATTGGTGCCGGCCTTCACTTCTGGGGAACTAACGATGAACATGTCCGTTTCCTTGACATGGGTGCAAACTTTCTAATCCACAAGGCCGATGCAATTTATTTTCGTGCCGGCCTAAAGAAAGAACTCTCAGAGATCCGAGAAAGAATGGGAGACTCAATACAAGAGTCGAACGAGGGAGAGACAGCAATTTAAAATCAGAAAACCAACTTCATGGGCATCTTTTTGCAATTATTAAAATTTGGATTTATTTTTCTGGTAACATTAATGAATGCATTAGGTCAGGAACCTTCATTCATAAAAGACATTGATATAACATCCAGATTACTTGCCGGAATTACAGTCCCAGAAGAAAAAGGTGTCACCTCGAGCGAGAACTGGAAAAAGCATGAGCAATTAATGACAAAGGCTTGGAGCCGTTATAAAAAATCCAACCTAAGACCAATGAGATCCTGGTCTGAAAGAAATCTAAGTAATCCAAATCGAGCCGAATTTATTAGGTACCCTTTCAGCGGTCCTGACATTCTTCATGCTCTGTATATGTTTCCAGAAGCAACGCATTTTATACTGTGCGGTCTTGAGCCTGTAGGGAAATTCCCTAAGTCAGATATTCTCAGAGGGGAAAATTCCAACCAAGCGCTTGAAGAAATCCGCAAGATCCTGGAAGAAAGCTTACGTTTTAGTTTCTTTAAAACAATAGACATGAGGGCAGAGCTCTCAAAGTCCTTCTACAATGGCACTCTTCCAATCATGTGCCTCTTCTTGTCAGGTTCTGGTTTCAGTATCAGGGAAATTGATTTCATCAAGCTCAACAAGGATGGAACCATTAGCGAATTACAAGGCACTCACTCAACTGGTGATGCGGTTCAAATCAGAGCCGTTCATGAAAATGGCAGGGAGGTCCTAGTAAATTATTTTCGAACCAATATTTCTGATGGCTTGATTTTAAAATCTGGATTTTTGAAATATTTAGAATCAATTCCAAAAGGAAAAAGTTACGTCAAAGCCGCATCCTACTTAATGCACAAGAGCTATTTCTCACAAATACGAAACCATTTATTATCCAATTCAACGACTATCATTCAGGACGACTCTGGCATCCCGATGAGACATTTCAACCAATCCTCTTGGCAAATGAAATATTTCGGAACTTATACTAAACCCATTGAGCTTTTCCAGGATCACTACCAACCAAATCTAAGAGAAATATACAAACAGGAATCGCAAAAATTACCTTTCGGGACCGGTTACCGTTGGCGAAAAGGACAATCAAATCTAATAGTCGCAGAACAATTAAAAAAAGGAAAGGCGCCAAGAGCGACTCTCGTTGTTAAAAAAGTTATCCCTAAAAAGGGAAAGAAAAAAACTGCTCAAATATCGAAGGGAAAATCACTCGATCTTAATCTACGGCTCATTGCCAAATCTGTCATTACTAAGGAATATATGAATGATAAAAACAACGCTTTAGTCTTAAATGAATACGTTATAATCGGAAATAACGAAGGAAATCAGGACCTGTCAGGCCAAAAAATTCTCGTCGCCAGAACCGGTTTATTTAAAGGAAAAAAAATGCCAGAACACTCGATCGGATCAATTTTTTCTGTTAAATTAGACCCATTATCCAATTATCCTTCACTCATGGAATGGCCAATCAAAAATGATTTACCTGAATCAGAGAACAAACTTATCTATATTCCTTCCCAATCTTAATACGATGAAATTAATTACTCAATACTCACTGATCTTCTTTCTACCATTTATTCAGTTAAGAGCAAAAGAAGATCCGGCCCCAATATGGTCCCACACAAAAACAATTCAGTCACCCGAAAGCTGTTACCTGGATAAAGGGTCTGGATTTCTGTTCGTTTCACAAATAGGTGCTGGAGGAGGAGCCGGGAAAGACGGTGACGGCTGGATATCTAAATTAAATACAGATGGAAAAATAATTAAAAATAAATGGGCCACTGGATTAAATGCTCCGAAAGGACTTAGAAGCACGGGAGAAACTCTATGGGTCACTGACATTGACAGGATCGTAGCATTTAATATCAAGAGCGGAAAACAGACTCATTCTGTAAAAATAGCCAATGCTAAATTCCTCAATGATCTTGCCTGTGGCGAGGATGGTACCGTTTACTTCAGTGACAT
>SHBV01000089.1 GCA_004211885.1 Verrucomicrobiaceae bacterium | reverse complement strand
AAAATGAAATCATTGGGAATTGCTCCTTCCGAAGAGGCTGACAAAAGGACCCTGATCAGGCGCCTTAGTTTTGATCTGACGGGGCTTCCTCCGAGCCGAGCTGAGTTGAGGGAATTTGCTTCCGATGACAGCCCCGATGCCTATGAGAAAATGGTGGATAGTCTGCTGTCCAGAGAACAGTACGGAGAACACTTGGCCCGTTATTGGCTGGACCTCGTTCGGTTCGCTGATACGAACGGGATGCATAAAGATTATTATAGGAACTTCATTGCATATCGTGATTGGGTCATCAGGTCATTCAATGAAAATTTAGGATATAATGATTTTGTCCGATATCAGTTAGCGGGAGATCTTTTTACTGAGCCGAGCACGGATCAGCTCGTTGCTTCTGGTTTCAATAGGCTTCACCTGATCATTGATGTCGGGACAGCCTTGCCTGAAGAGAGTTTCTTCAAGAACGTAACAGACAGGGTCACTGCTGTGGGTACGGCTTTCATGGGATTGACTGTGCATTGTGCTTCATGTCATGACCACAAGTATGACCCTCTTACCCAAAAAGATTATTATTCTCTATTTGCTTTCTTTAACAATATAGATGCGAAGCCAGAGACTGAGCGTGGGCTAAAGAATGGGATCCAGCCTCCTTTCGTGTCAGTTCCTGATTCGGATTC
Organism: Verrucomicrobiaceae bacterium; assembly: GCA_004211885.1. Lineage (GTDB taxonomy): Bacteria > Verrucomicrobiota > Verrucomicrobiia > Verrucomicrobiales > DEV007 > EC70. Next base: position 10,644 of record SHBV01000089.1, on the reverse strand, counting down.
AAAACAAAGAATCGGAGAGCTGGACAATCAGATCGCCGATCTTCAAAAGAAAGCGGCAGTGGTAAAAAAGGCGGAAGGACTGGAATTTGATTCAGAAAAGAAGAAGAAATTCACTGAGGAGATTACTGAACTGAATTCTGAAGAAGACAAATTAAAAAAAGAGCTCGAGCAAATTAACAGGAGAGCTCCTATGGCAATGGTCATGAAGGAACGGAACGAAGTGAGGCCGACTCATGTCATGAATAGGGGCCAATATGATGATCCTGGTGAGTTAGTGAGCCGAAACACTCCAGAGTTTTTGTTTCCAATGAAGAAATCGGGTGAAGTTGCATCGCGGATGGATCTTGCTAATTGGTTCGTGGACAGTGCTAATCCTTTAACTGCCAGAGTCGCCGTGAACCGTTTCTGGCAGCAATTGTTTGGGGTCGGATTAGTGAAGACTTCAGAAGATCTTGGTGGTCAGGGCGAAGTTCCTAGTCATCCTGAGCTCCTTGATTATTTATCAATATCATTCGTTGAGTCAGGTTGGGACATTAAAGCGCTGATGAAGAAAATGGTCATGTCCAAAACTTATAGGCAATCCTCCGTTATGAGTGCTGAAAAATTAACAGCAGATCCGGAGAACCGGTTCTTGGCTCGTGGTTCTAGGTATAGAATGGATGCGGAAATGATACGTGATCAGATCCTATTTACTAGCGGGATGTTGTCTGACACAATGTATGGGAAGAGCGTGAAACCACCTCAGCCTGATGGTTTATGGAAATCTGTGACGATGATAGGCGAGCGGTTCAAGGCAGATTCCGGCGAGTCAATTCGTCGCCGAAGTTTGTACACTTACTGGAAGAGGGGCATGCCGCCTCCGCAAATGACAATTCTTAATGCTCCAATACGTGATGCTTGTGTTGCCCGTAGGGAAAGGACCAACACTCCTTCTCAGGCTCTGCTCCTTTTAAATGAGAGTGAGTATTTAAAAAGTGCACGCAATTTAGCACTGATTGTTCTTACGCCTAAGAATGCGAATCTTGCGCAGAGGATTGCTTTTGCTTTCGAGACCGTAACGTCACAGCTTCCAGACCAAAAGGAACAAGCAATGTTGTCAGATCTCCTTAAGAGTTTGAAAAGCACTTATAATTCTCAACCTTCATTAGCTGATGAGCTTTGTGAAGGGGTCCAAGCGCAAGGAGCAGGTCAGAGAGCTGAGATTGCAGCTTGGACCGTATTAGCAAATGCCCTATACAACTTAGATATTACCAAGACCCGTGAGTGAACTTAACCGAGCCTTCTCCAATCTATCAAACGCTGAATCACGCCGTTCCTTTCTATTGAATTCAGGAATGGGAATTGGGGCTTCTGCCTTTGCCTCTTTAATTGCTAATGGGGGAGTCTCTGCTAAGGAAAATATTCTCCCAAAGGCCAAAGCGAAGCGAGTGATCTTTCTTTTTATGGCGGGGGCACCTAGTCAGGTTGACCTGTTCGATCGTAAGCCTGACATGCACAAGCTATTCAAGACCAAGCTGCCAAAGTCAGTGAGTAAGGGGCAGAGAGTAACTACCATGACGCGTGGACGCGAGCAGCTCGTGGCGCCGACCATGTTCAAGTTTTCTCAGCAAGGGAAGAGTGGCGTATGGATGAGTGAACTTCTTCCGAACTTATCAACAGTCGCGGATGATATTTGTTTAGTCCATTCATTCAATACAAACGCGATTAATCATGATCCAGGTAAAACATCATTCTGCACAGGGTCAGAGATTCCAGGTAAGCCGAGCATGGGGTCATGGTTGAGTTATGGGCTTGGAACATTAAATAAGGACTTGCCAGATTTTGTTGTAATGCCCTCAGCATTCTGGAGTGGCAAGGTTAACGTGCAGGCACTCTATGCTCGGCTTTGGGGGAGTGGTTTTCTCCCTTCTAAGTATCAAGGAACTTCATTCCAGACTACCGGTGACCCAGTATTATTTCTTTCTAATCCAAAAGGGGTAGATTCTAAAGTTCGTCGCCGGATGTTAGATTCACTTGGTTCTTTGAACCGTAAACATCTCGCAGAGATAGGGGACCCGGAAATTCAGACGACCATTGCTCAGCAGGAGATGGCTTTCCGCATGCAATCATCGGTTCCCGAATTGACTGACATTTCAAAGGAGCCCAAGAACGTACTTGAGATGTATGGGCCTGAGGTAAATAAGCCAGGCTCGTATGCGAGGAATTGTCTCTTGGCCAGAAGGATGGCTGAGCGGAATGTCCGTTTTGTGCAGCTCTTTCATCGTGGTTGGGACCACCACACTAACTTGCCTGTGCACATGAGAGGGCAATGCCGTGACGTTGATCAACCCACAGCTGCTCTGCTCAAGGATTTGAAGATGAGGGGGCTCCTCGAGGATACTTTAGTTGTTTTTGCTGGTGAGTTTGGTAGGACCGTGTTCGGTCAGGGAAACATCGCGCGCGATAATTATGGGAGAGATCACCATCCTCGCTGCTTTTCTGGATGGCTCGCTGGCGGCGGCATTAAGGGTGGCATGCATTATGGAGAGACAGATGATTTTAGTTACAACGTTGTTAAGGACCCGGTGAGAGTCAGGGACCTTCATGCGACAATGCTTCATCTTCTTGGAGTCGATCATGAGGGATTGACTTTTCCTTTTCAGGGACTCGATCAGAAGTTGACTGGAGTAGAAGAGTCAAAGGTGATTAACGATATAATTAGCTGATCTTACAAAACAGTCTTTGACTGTGCTGATAAATTGAATGTTGCAATTTGTACTGTGGGGCCTGTTAATTCGACTAGATGATTAACTCAGAAGAAGAAAAGAAGGACAGACTCTACGATAGACCTTCTTGGGCGGATGATAGGAACCGCAATCTTTCATGGAAGGAGAAGTTAAAGAAATACCTAGGCCCTATAGGTATCGTTATCTTGCTACTTATTAAGTTCGGAGCAAAGTTGAAGTTCTTAATTTTACCTGTCCTTAAGTTCTTTCCAATACTCCTTAAGACTGGAGGAACTATGCTGTTTTCGATTTGGGCCTATTCCCTCATCTGGGGATGGCAATTTGCTGCCGGTTTTGTGATTCTGATCCTCTTACATGAGTTTGGACATCTCATTGCTGCTAGGCTTTTCCATCTAAAGGTAGGTTTGCCTGTTTTTATTCCATTCATGGGGGCATTAATTGCGTTGAAGGAGGCTCCGCGTCATGCCTGGGTCGAGTTCTGGATTGCTGCTGGAGGCCCAATAGCAGGTGGCCTGGCCAGCCTCGGGTGTCATTGTATTTATTTTGCTACCGGGAATGAGTTCTTTTCTGCGCTTGCCTACACTGGATATTTTTTGAATCTATTTAATCTGATGCCGGTTGGGTTTCTGGACGGAGGACGAATGGTGACTGCGCTCTCTCCATGGCTTTGGCTAGTCGGGATCGTAATTGCTGGTGCCTTTGCAGTTTATCGACCATCATTTATTATTTTCCTGATACTTCTGTTTTCTTTACCTAGACTCTTTTCCCTTTTCCGTAAAAGGACTAAGGAAGAACAGCGCTATTATGAGGTGACGCTTTTTCAGCGAGGCGTTGCCGCGTTCGTTTATTTTGGCCTGATCCTTGCCTTAGGAATCGGAATGCTATCTGCCTTCGTTGAAAGGACAGCTTCCTGAACTGTCAGTTCATTTAGTTAGTCGCGGCTTTGAAGTTTTGCCAATAAGTGCAGGATCTCAATGTATAGCCAGATCAGTGTGACCATGAGACCAAAGGCCGCATACCATTCCATGTATTTGGGGGCTCCTACCTCAGCGCCATTTTCGATAAAATCGAAGTCGAGTACCAAGTTAAGTGAAGCAATGATGACGATGAAAACGCTTATCCCTATACTGAGAGGTGAAGAGTCGTGGAGAAATCCCATGTTCACACCGAAGAGTCCAAGAACTATGCTTATAAGATAAAATAAACAGATTCCGCCAGTCGCGGCGAAGACTCCCAATTTAAAATTTTCGGTGGCTTTGATTAGGCCACTCTTGTATGCCGCCAGCAGAGCAAAGAGGATACCGAATGTGAGTCCCGCGGCCTGCATGACAATGCCATCAAATTGGGCAGCGAACATGGCCGAAATTCCACCGATGAAGAGGCCTTTCAATGCGGCATATAACGGGGCCGTAAATGGTGCCCAGTTCTTTTTGAATACGGTTACAATGGCAACGATGAATCCAGCGATTCCTCCACCCCACATATAAATTCCTGCGTTAGATTCTCCTGTCAGGACCATTTTCCAAGTAATGGAAGCGGCCAGGACCAGTACGAATAACATTATGGCCGTCTTATTTACTGCACCCATTAGAGTCATCCGGTTCTCTTCCGAATAGCTCAAGTTGCGTGTGAATGTATTATTGTTAAGTGCTGGATTTCCTGATCTTATCATAGCTAATTCATCTATCTTAGATGACACAGAGCATTTTTCAACTCGGATCGGAACTGTCACTGCCAATGGCCGGTATTTCATTCCAATTTGTTGTGTATCGTGGAGTACGACGTTGCCTCTTCATGTCCCAGGACCGGCCAATTCCCTGAGCAGCTAGGAAAGTGGAGTTGGTGCCGTATGTGTTTTTTATAGATTCAAGTACCTTCACGAATCGGTCTTTTTTTTCATTATGATGATCTCTAAATAATAGTCCCTGATCTTGATCTTTTGTTCGTAAGTTTAATAACATTACTCCGACCTTTTTGTAAGAGTATCCTTTGCGGTAAATGGATCTGAGAAGTTCCTTAGCGGTGCTGAGAATTCGGATTGGATCATCAGACGGTTCGTCAAAACCGATAGTTCTTGAATTAGAATATTGTGGGCCCTTGCCGAACCTGTTGGTCATGATGAAGACCTGTAATCCGCAGGTGATAGACCCCTCTTTGCGGATTTTCTGAGTGGCTCTCACGGCATGATTTGCTACGGCCTCCTCAAGTTCTTCCAAGTCAGTCACGGTCCGGCCAAAGGACCGGGAACAGCACACGTTTTTTTTTGGTCCTGAGATCTGTTCGATACTGATGCATTGCAGCCCTTGCAGTTCCTTTTGCGTTTTTTCGAGCTGAACACCGCCCACTTTTCTAATGACAGGTGCAGGAGCATTTATCAAGTCCAAGGCAGTGAGGATTTTAATTCTTTTAAGCTTTTCTTCTATTCTTCTGCCGATTCCCCAAACATCTCTCACTCTGACTGAACTGAGTAGGGAGTTTTCCGATCCTTTAAGCATCAAGCATCCTGAATCTTTTTTCTTGGCCATCCGGTTAGCCATTTTTGCGAGTGTTTTCGTGGGGCCGATCCCGACAGATATCGGAATCCCTGTCCACTTGAGTACCGTTTTACGCATTTTTTCAGCAGTTCTTACTGGATCATGAATTTGCTCAAGGCTCAGGAAGGATTCGTCTATAGAATAGACCTCAGTTTCCGGTGTGAATCGCATGAGAATCGAAACAACTCGATTGGACATGTCACCATACAGTTCGTAATTAGAAGAAAAGACACTGACCCGGTTCTTTTGGCATAGTCCTTTTATCTGATAATAAGGTGTCCCCATTTTGATTCCGAGTCTTTTTGCCTCATTGGACCGAGCAATTGCACAACCATCATTATTTGAAAGAACAATGACGGGACGTTCATTCAACCAAGGCTTAAAGACGCGCTCGCAGGAAACATAGAAATTGTTACAGTCAGCTAATGCAATCACAGGCGGTGAATGACATTAGTGACGATTCCCCAGATTCTGACGTCATCATCCTCGTTGATTTGGATCGGTTTGTATTTGGGGTTCTCAGGGACGAGTTCGCATTGGTTCTTTGAGCGTAGATATCGTTTAACAGACAATTCACCGTTGATTATAGCAATGATAACATTTCCATTCTTTGCTTCAGCGCTCCTGTCAACAACGAGCAGGTCCCCGTCATGAATGCCTGCGCCGATCATGGAATCTCCCTTCGCTCTTACAAAGAATGTCGCTGCCGGTTCACGTATGAGGTGTTCGTTCAGGTCAAGCGATCCTTCTAGGTAATCATCTGCGGGTGAAGGAAACCCTGCAGATACACCGCACGCAAAGATAGGTAGTGCGTATTCTTTGTTGCGAATGAAGCGTAAGATTCGATCGGCCTGGCTCAATGGTATACGGACGGTCTTCGTCTGTTCACCGTACTGGCCGCCCCTTGGTCGCCCAGCGCCTTTTCTTTTTCCTCCTCGTGGCATTTATTTGAATTCTGTAACAGAATTCAAATAAAGTCAAATTCGTCCTGTTTCTTGCGAGGAACAGCGGCCGTTAATTCAGGACCATCGTTGGAAACTTTATTTACAAGATCTGATACGGTTCTGTAAGTACAGTCATTTCTGCAATCTTGCAAAATTTCAGGTAAGGAATGGACAGGGACTGAAGGATCTAACCATTTTTGCCAGTGCTTCTCAGGTAATATGACGGGCATTCTATGATGAATGAATCGAATCGGTTCAGCGGCTTCCGTTGTGATGATGCTATAGGACAAGAGGGTATTACAATCGTCTCTCTTCCAATGGTCCCAGATCCCAGCGAAGGCAAAGGTAGACATATTAGGCAAGTGAATGTAGTGAGGGATTTTATTTGTGCCGGTCACTTGCCATTCATAGTAACCGTCGGCAGGAATTAGGCATCTTTGTTTGAGGAAGAGGTCTTTGAATGATGGTTTTTCTGACAAAGTTTCTGCTCGGGCATTAATCGGTTTAATTTTTGGGTTCGGATCCTTTGCCCAATTAGGGACCAGGCCCCAGTTCATGGATGAAAGAGATGTGCTGTTTTTGTGTGTGCTGATCACTGGATTCTTTTGCCCAGGAGCAATGTTATATCTGGATGAAATATTCTCTAATTTAGTGTTCAGAGTTTTCTCGTATTTTTTCTTTGAGACTTTTCCTGTCGAATATCTCCCGCACATGAGTATAAGGTATTTGGATTGTAGTTACTGGAGGGAAGAGAGTGATGCTAGGCGATTTATTTTTTGAGGCCTTCTTTAACTTCCAACCATGTTTTTTTTATACAGATGATAGAAATTTTTTCACAATAATCCCTTTTTCCATTCTCGAAGACGCATAATATTTGACCGTTCTTTTTGACAGCAAGATCAGAATACCCTGAGAGTCCCTCATTTAAAGTCCGTGAAGTGACCCATGTTTGTCCGTCATCCCGACTCAGGCGGAGAGTTAGATTTTTTCGAGTCCATAAATTAAATCCTCCGGCATGATGAACTGCCGGGTTAAGAAATAATATTTCATTTTCATTCAGACGTATAATGCTGGCCTGACAGGCTGGGCCAGGAAGTTCTTTGTTAACTGTTGGAATGGACCAGGTCATTCCGCCGTCATTACTCGTAGAAATAGTTCGATAACCGAACGAATAAGAACTTGGCCCTGACGCTCGCATATTCATTAAGAGGGAACCGTCTGTTCTCTCTACGACGGTACATTCGCCAGTACGGAAATTTGCAACATAAGGGATGAGGCCTCCAGCTTTCCATGTTTTGCCTGAATCGTCTGAAAAAATAATACAGGACTGGCCCTGTCTCTTCCCATTCACTGTTCTGCCAACATAAGAAGGAGCAATTAGTCTTCCTTTCTTTGTTTGAATTCCGTGAACGGGGCCTGCTCCGACATGAATGGGTGAACCGCCAAAGTCTTTGAGGAAAGAGTCTTTACTAAATTCTTTTGCTTTGGGTTCGTCAGAAGATTTCGCAAGGGGAGACCAGGTGAGGCCTTCATCGGTGCTTTTTGTATAGAATAAGCATTCGCCACCGCCTCGAGTAAAAAGTAGATGTATAGTCTTGCCGTCACGGTCAATGATGGGGCATGGATTGCCGACCCTTATAGGATCATTTCCACCCTCCTCATGAATCAGCTTATGTTCGGACCAGGTCCGACCACCGTCCATGCTCCTTGTCATAATAAGATCCACATCTCCATGGTCTCTGCGGCTGTTTTTACGTCCTTCACAAAAGAGGAGGACCGTTCCCTTTGAAGTGATGATCATCGTTGGGATCCTGTATGTGTGGTATCCATTTTCGTTCCGCTTCAAGATGTCCTTACGGAATATGATATCTTCCTCGCTCATGCATTGCATGGAATTGGTGCCTGTTATAATTAATGTCAGGAGGAATGTTATAAATGGCTTGGGAAATCTAAAGTGTTTCATTCTGGTGATGATTGAAAGGTATATGAGCCATTAATGTAAAAACAATTCTCTTTCATTTTAGGTTATGATTGTATTGTGCAGTTCAAATCTATTCCATAATACAAAATGCTTAATAACTTATGATTAAATACATCTACAGAATGCCATTAATTATATTTTGGATCCTTGCTATGATTTCTTTTGCTGAGTCTAAGAGTCCTAACGTTGTTCTGATCATGGCCGATGATCTGGGCTATCACGACCTTGGCTGTTACGGGCACCCTAAAATAAAAACTCCAGTCATTGATGAATTAGCTCAAGGAGGAGTTCGTTTAACAAGCTTCTACTCAGGATCGACCGTATGCACTCCTTCCAGAATGGCGTTACTGACCGGATCATACCCCGTGCGATACGGATGGTCCAAGGGTGTCGTCGGTTATATGATGGAAAAGGAGAAGGGGCTTAGCCCAAAGGCAACGACAATGGCGGAGGTTTTTAAGGGTGCGGGTTATAGAACGGGCATTTTTGGCAAATGGCATCTTGGAGATGAGCCTGATTTTATGCCTAATAATCAAGGCTTTGATGAGTCTTTCTTTATCAATAAAAGTAACAATCAAACTAAAAAGATTTGGACCGGAGGAGAAGTCACTCAAAACCCTTTTGATAATAAACTCTTAACCGAACAGTTCACCAACGGGGCGAAAACTTTCATCAGGAAGAATAAAGACGTTCCCTTTTTCTTATACGTTCCTTACTCTGCACCTCACTTCCCCTTGGAGGCGCATCCTGACTGGAAGGGTAAGTCAGACTACGGCGTTTATGGAGACGTTGTCGAAGAGATGGATGCTAGGATAGGGGAGATACTCACCGAGTTGAAGGAGAATGAATTATCTGAAAAAACCATAGTCGTCTTTATGTCGGATAATGGTCCCGAGCCTCTTACTAAAGAGTCGAAGGCAATACCATTCCGCGGTAAAAAGTGGAGCGCTCTTGAGGGAGGAAATAGGGTCCCCTGTATCATTAAGTCCTCCGGTAAATCAAAGGGAGGGACTGTTTATAATAAAACGGTTTCCGCGATGGATATTCTTCCCTCGCTCGCTGCTGCCTGTGGAATTGATATTTCAGAACGGTCTACTGATGTCCCCCCAATCGATGGAATTAATTTATGGGATGAATTAACAGGAAAGAAAGCGGAAGCGGAGGGACGACCGGATCTCCTTTTCTGGCATGGAGCGAACGGCTTCCAGGCCATCCGAATGGGAGCCTGGAAACTTTTTTTAAATCGTAGAGACGCTGAACTTAGTGGTGAGGGCCCGGCCCTCTTCAAGGTGAAAGATGATATCAAAGAACGTAATGATCTAAGTAAATTATTCCCTGCCATAGTCACAAAGATGACTGGCGTGGCAAGTCAGCGCCTGGACTCAATAAAGAAGAAATCTATTCCTCTGGGAATCGTGAAGTGAATCGGCGCTAGCTGTCAGTCTTATTATTAGAATTCTATTTATTAGATAACTTAGTGCCCAGAAAAATTGAAGAGGCTGTAGGTAATAACTATTCAGTTTCTGAAATACGAACTCTGTAGATTGCTCTTGTTTGGCCCTCTTCCAGACTTGTGTCTTCAAATGACATGGTTGTATCTTCTGAAAAGAGAGCGTCTTCAAGTTCTCCCCACTCATTAATAATATCATCCCAACGATCCACTGAGTAAAATACTCCGGGCTCTGAGCGCCATTCTAATGTGAAGGTGTTTTTTTCCTGATTGTAACTAAATGTTATAATTTCAAAGGGTGAGGGGGCCCAAGTCGCGGCCTTTAAAAATAAGGTCGGGTCAAGAATTCCCTCAGAATAACGAACCTCATCAAGAAGCATTTCATAGCCTGAGTTATTAAATTTCCCAAAAACGATTCCAGCCGCTGGATGTGTGTAGCCATTTTCCTCGGAGTCAGAGAGCAGTTTAGTGTCCATGAACTCATAATTGTAATAAAAAGTAATCTCTTGGAGTTCCTCATCGAAGGTCATAGCAATATGATTCCATTTATCAACGTCATTGATGCCGTCACCATCCAGTGACCAGTCTGTCTCATCATCATAGCTTGTGACTAGGCCGTCTCCGGAATCGGTATCAATAAAAATACGATTCTCAGGGGGCACATTAGTCCAGCCTGTTGGTCCGATAACAAAGTTGGAGTTTTCATCGATATCCTTTTCTGCCTTGTTGTCGGGAATTCCACCTGCCGGGGTGTCCCAGCGTGAGCGAATTCTTCCGTAGGAACCTTTGTTTGCATGGTCAAAATCGATTTGCCACTGAAGGTCATTGAGTTGGCGGCGTTTCAAAAATTGATGATAGGCTGCTGGCTCGCCAACCAGCTTTAAAAACATTTCTACTGTAAAAGAGGTGTTGAATTTTGAATTGTCGCTGGCACCTATGCGAGCGTTGGCATTGATCGCACTCATGGAGTAATTATTTTCAAGATAGGCTTCTGTAGCTGGGTCTGTAA
>SHBV01000088.1 GCA_004211885.1 Verrucomicrobiaceae bacterium | reverse complement strand
GCTCTTTTCTGTCATAACGACTAGCCTCGGCATCGGTGCTGAATAATAAAAGGCCCTTAATTTTTTCTCTTTTTCTATCCAGTACTTACCACTTAAAAATTCACCACTCCTAACCTTCGGACCACAATTCGTTGCGACTAGAGAGGCGGCCATATTCCTACGAACTTTTCTTCCATGAAAAGTCACTACCCACGCAATATTATCTTTGTACTCAACGTTAAAATCGAAGCCTAAAACCTTATCAGTGAAAACATCTGCCTTTGTACCATCGCTTTCCAAGAGTCCTTTCGTTGCATCCCCTACAGGCTCACCAAACTCTTTTACGATCTCCTCCTTTGACCAGCCAATTTGCGCATCGGCCGGACCAACGAATTGCACGAAGGCAAAAACAAATAACAGATAAAGTGCTCTCATTAATTCAGATTGTAACCCCTGTCCACTTATCGTCAATAATTTGAAGAGGGGCTAAAAATCGAAGTTTAATCGTCATTTTGAGAGAATTATGCAGTAAAAAATAAATCATCTTCATCTTCGAGTAATCTTTCTGTGTGTATTATGTAAATACGTTAGTTAAAAACATGGAAAATCCAGTAAATCGTATCGTTTCCCTTGCTAGAAAAGGCAATGAACATGCCTGCGAAGAGCTAATTGATATACTTTATCCAGTACTTGAGCCTATCGCTCGAAAAAATCTTACTTTGGGCGAAGAAAAGCAGGATCTTTTACAGGAAATATTCATGAAAATATTTACTAAGATTCATCAATATGCAGGAGAAAAACCCTTCGATCACTGGGCATCAAAAATTGCAGTCAATACTTGCTATGATCGACTCAGGAAAAAGAAGATAAGACCAGAACTCATTTATGGGGAAAGGGCAGTCCAAACAGCTATTAAACCAAAATTAAGCTACTCCAGAAGAAACAGATCAACAGAAAACGAATTGATTGAAGAATTGATTCAAGAACTTCTTTCAACTCTCAATGAACAGGAACGTACCGTGGTCCGATTAATGGAATTAAAAGAAAAAACGGTAAAAGAAGTATGCCAATTAACTGGTTGGTCTGAATCAAAAGTGAAAGTTACGAAAATGCGAGCTAGGAAAAAACTACAATTAGCAATGATCAATCTTGAAAAAAATCCGTTAAAGCCATTAAGTTCAGTGGGGATTGCGAACTGAAAGTAATAATTTATTTGAAGGTGAAACGTTCCATTTTTCGCATAAACTTTTTTTGAAGATCTAATGAAAATATCTCTTAATGCATATGTCATCACTGGCACTGCAGCATTGCTAGCGATCCTAATCTATAAATTTAATCTTGATAATGAGGTTGGGGTCATTAAAGAGACGCAGCGTATTCAGAGTGAGTCAGAAGAAACTAAGCCAGGAAAGTTCACTCCTGAAGAGTCAACGACTAATCAAAGCTCCAAAAAGAAATCTATTCCAATTGCCAAAGAAGAATTGAAATCATCAAACGCTGATAAGGTTAATGAACTCTCCCCACCCTCAAAAACTCAGGAACCCAAGCTTACTAGAAAACAACTCACGGCCCGTGCCCTCGTAGTTGAAAAACAAGCCAATAAGCGACTCGATGAATTAACTGAGAAACTGAATCTCACTGAAGAGCAGCAAGACTTTATTTTCCCAATACTTGCCAAGTCCTTACCCACATTCCATCCATCACTTAATCCAGATGGTAATAACCTACTAAGTGGAATCAAGACCCGAGTAGAGCCAGGCTCGCCTGTCCCGGACGTAGAAGCTGAAATCTACTCTATCCTCGATGATGAACAAAAAATAATTCTCGAGGAAGAGGCATTAGATCGGGAAGCATGGTGGGACGATGTCGTGGCCCTCCTAGATGAAGAATCCAAAGAAATCTCCAAAGGAATAGCTGCTGACCCAGAAAAACTGCAAAATGCAGGTAAAAATGGAAATGAACCCATCAGTCAAAAAGAACGAGAAGAGAAGGCCGCAAAAAATAAAATCGACGATTTTTCTCGCTTACTACGAAATAATTAACAATATTTTGTAACCAAATACTGTTTGCTGACGTCTAATAAGACATACAAAGTACAGATAAGAATTTTTTAACCCCAAAAACTTCATAATTCATAATGAAACATTTAACGATTATCCTATCAATCATCTTGGCTACAGTCACGATCTCATCAGCTGGTCACAGAGGCTGGGGCTGGGGCTGGGGTTGGATTCCAAAACCACCTAAGCAGTGGGAAAAGCCAGAAAGACCAGAGCGCCCTGAAAAGCCAGAAGAAGGTGAAGAGCAAGAGAAGCCAGAGAGACCAGAGCGTCCTGAAAAGCCGGAAGGCGATGACGAAGAAGGTGGAAAAGTTTTTGGTAACGGCAATCTTCCTGAATTTCTTGTTAAGTACGACCTAAATGAAGACGGTGTCCTCGATGAGGAAGAGCGTCAGGCGGCTAAAGATGCAAGAAAGAATCGCGCCAAAGAAAAGCGCGCTTCTTGGGACACTGACGAAGACGGAGAAATTTCTAAAGAAGAGCGTGAAGCAGCCCGGGATGCACTTCGTGCAAAGATCGAGGAAAAGCGCAATGAAAGATTTGCTGAAGTTGACACTGACGGTGATGGCACTCTAAATGCTGAAGAGTTCGGCGCCATAGGTGCAATCGAGCGCCTTGCAAAGAGATTCCCAAAAAGCATCGAGAGAATTTTCGCTCGACTAGATGATGACGAGGACGGAAGTATTGCAGCTGATGAATTTACATTGCACCTGAGACACTGCCGCCATCATAAAGGAAAAGGAGGCAAGGGCCCTAAGAAACCACGCCCTGACAAAGATGATGACGCAGGCGATGACGCAGGCGATGACGCAGGCGATGACGCAGGCGATGACGCAGGCGATGACGAAGACGTTCAGGCCCGCTTATAAGTCTTAAATCAAAGCATTAGACTACTTTTACAAAAGCGGCCCTCGTCATAGGGGCCGCTTTTTCAGTTCTTAAACCAATCATTTAATGCCCCACCCCAAACAAAAGTTTCTAATAAGGATCATCTCATTAGTTTCATGGCTAATAATGAATTCTCTAGTATTAGCAGAGAGGGAATTATATTTCACTGACTTTGAAGATGCCCCATCCGGTGATAACGAATTGGTAGGCTATGATGGCTGGAATGGTACCTCTAATGGTCGCGGCTCGCACGGAATCGAACCTGAAGCCGTTCAGGGCCTGGGACAAAGCGCCTTCATCGGCTACAACTCACCAGGGGGTAATACTGATACAGTCACAGTCCTCAGACAAATCAGACATGATCCTGATAGTACTGGGGAGCACATTGTTAGACTCGAAGCTGTCGTTGGCATCAATGATTCCGATGAGCCTAGTAATGATCCCCGAAGGGACAGTTTCTTTATTAGTTTTTTTAATTCAAATGGCACTAATCTCGCTTCATTGACGTATAATAACACAGAGAATTCTTTCGGTTTATGGAGAGAAGATGGTAGAGACAAATATGATACGGGAGAAGAATTTATTCGTAACGAAATTCAGATCCTCGCCGCAGAAGTGGACTTTAAAAATAATACTTGGTCAGTTGATTTGAGTGGATTTCAGATCTTTGAGGATGCCCCTTTCACTAGAAGGAACACAAGACTCGATCTTGGAGGAATTGCTATTGTATGGCAACGTACATCGAATTCCGGATGGGGAAATAACTGGATGCTATTTGACGATTGGACAGTTTACGCTGACACAAAAAAACTCACCCTTGCCGAGAACCCATTTAAAATTAGATCTATCACCCGCCAACCAAATGGAAAGAATACAATTTCGTGGAAAATGCAACCAGGTTTTAATTATCAGGTCGAATATTCCGATGACCTTAGGATCTGGAAATCAAATCTTCCCGGATCCTTAATATCAAGTGATGAAGAAAAGATCACCAATTTCACTGACAATCCGAACTCAATTAACAGGACACGGCAATACAGGGTCTATCGATCTGAACAATAATTCAAAAGCTGATAAGGACTCGCCTTATAATGTATAGATTCCTCTGCCATCAATTTACCCATTCGCTAAAATTTCTTTCGTTCTTGAGTATTATTGGCATCTGTTCTGGAGAAGTCAGAATAAATGAAATCTTATGCAAGGGAACCGAACGTCTATTACGCTGGGATGCGAATGATCAACCTTTCGCAGGAAACTGGCCGGCCTGGTGGACAAATCAGTTCGATCATTCGAACTGGAAGACTGGCAGGACTCCCATCGGGTATGATCTCGGAAGTATAAGAACAAACGTAAAAACAAAATTATATGGAATTTCCCCATCACTGTATGTAAGAAAAAAGTTTTCAGTATCTGCACAGGATGTAAATTCTCAAAGATCTCTCTTACTAAACATCAACTATAATGATGGTTTCATTGCTTGGCTCAACGGGAAGGAAATCAGCAGAGCTAATAATGGAGAAACAAAATCGCACATTTACTGGGACCAGGTCTCTTACCGAGCCAGCTCATCATCTACTCGATTCACAAAATTAAGAGTCGGCACATCGAGAGAACTGCTAAAGACAGGAGAAAATATTCTCGCGATACAAGTCACAAACAATGATCCTCTCACAAGCATGCGTCTGGACTTTTCTGTCCTCATCGATCAGGCAGAAAATCAGGACAAGGTTCTGTTTTCGACCGGCTCAACTGTCAGCTACTTTCCTGGACTAATAGAACCAAGCTCGGACATTCATGAGCCTGCAATTTTGGGAAATGAAAACATTGAAAACAAAAGCTCTGACTGGATCGAACTTTTTAATTCTGGAAACGTCCCGATTGATATTAGTAACTGGTCTCTGAGTGATGACGAGAAAGATCCCGGAAAATGGAGATTCCCGGAAACGACTTCAGTACCTGCAAAGGGTTACCTTTTAATTTTAGCCGATGGAATAGATGAGGAAATAAGCGATGCAAAATACCTTCACACCAACTTCAAGCTGGATAGTAGCGGAGAATTTCTTGGACTATTTGATGGTCAGGGAAATTCTAAAAGTTCTTTAAATGATAAATTTCCAAATCAATATAACTTTTATAGCTACGGCACATTGGGTAATTCTAATGAATTTGCCTATCTGAGCGAACCGAGTCCAGGATCAAAGAATTCTGGTCCAGCCTTTACGGGCAAAGTCAAATCCCCTTCCTTCAGTTCACGTGGTGGGTTCTTAGACGAAAATATCGAACTTGAAATTACAAACGAGACCCAAGGATCGACTATTTTCTACACGACTGATGGGTCCGAACCCAGCAAAACGAATGGATCCACCTACACAGAACCAGTAACACTCAAAAAAGTATCCGAGAAAAAAGGACACGTGATTCGAGCAAGAGCATTCCGTGAAAATTTGATACCTTCAGACACAAAGACAAACACATATCTCATTGATCAGGATCCAAAACTTTTAAATTCTCCGTCCCTAATCATCACCGGTGACACTGAACGTTCTCTCTTTGATCCTTTTGGAGCATTTGCAATTAATGGAGGCCAGTACGTCGATAACCAATGGCAACCGACAAGATCATCGGATTATAATAATATCATTAACCGTGGCCGTTGCTACGAGAGGCCCATACACGCAGAATTCTATTTTAATGATGGTAGTGCAGGGTTCAGGACAGACTGTGGTCTGAGAGCAGCCGCCTCATCTTATTCCAGACCACGGATGCTAATGGATCAGGTCAGTTCAAGCCCTTGGCCAGCAAGAGGAACCCAAAAACCATCATTTAATCTATATTTCCGTGAAGAATATGGAAACTCAGAAGTCCAGTTACCCTTGAACGGAATCGATGATCCGCTCGACACTTACAAGAGGTTCCGAGTCCGCGCTGGAAAAAATGATATAAAAAATCCTTTCATAGTTGATGAACTGGTCCGTCGAATGAGCCGAGACATGGGACAACCGGCAAGTACTGGCGTAATTAATACGCTATATGTGAACGCCGAACTTAAGGGTTTCTACAACATGGTCGAACGGCTTCGTTCTCCATGGTTCGCTAGTGTGCATGGTTCTGATTCGGAAACGGATTGGGACACGCTCGCCTTACAGGGCAAGGCGAGTAATGTGGCCGAAGGAGACATGATGGCTTGGGACGAAATGATCAGAAGGCTCAACAAGTCAAGATCAAACGCGAACTGGGCTAGGGTCCTCGAAATGGCAGACGTTACCAACATGATTGACTACTATCTTCTGAACATTTATATGGCGACCTGGGACTGGCCTCACAATAATTGGGTCGCGGCTCGGGAACGTTCAGACCGTGGCCAGTACCGCCTCTATATTTGGGATGCCGAAGGCGCCATGTACAACCGAGGCAATCGACCAGTCTCTCAGGAAATGATCCAACCATTCATCGCAAACGGTAGTGGTGAATTAAGAGACCTTTGGAGAGGATTATCTCGATGGGATGAGTTTAAAATTCTATTCGCTGACAGAATTAATAAGCACCTTTTCAATGGTGGAGTTCTCGATGATCGCGACTTTGAAAATTCCCATCTGAAAAAACTCGCTGATCAACTTTACGGTGAGTTTAGTGACCTCCTTAGCTATATGAATAAAGAAGCCATAAATGAAAATATCATACAAACATGGGCTTCTACAAACAATGGAAGGAGGCAGTACTTGTTTGGTCCTCGCAGAAATGAATTTCAAAAAAATGGTCTATGGCCGGACACTCCTCCTCCCCAATTCAGCCAGTTTGGAGGCAGTGTGCCAAATGGATACAATCTCGCGATCACTAACGAGAAAGGGAAAATTTATTATACGACTGACGGATCAGACCCTAGAGAATATGGAGGATCAGTGAACCCTGATGCCGTTAGTCAATCAGGTTCACGTGTCGACGTGACTCTGATACCTTTAAATTCAGAATGGAAATACAGTGATTCAGATGGCGACCTTGGCACATCATGGAAAGAGCCTGAGTTTAATGATGCAAATTGGAAAGAAGGTCCTTCTCCCCTTGGTTTTGGAAACATATCTAATACAGCAGTGGTGCCTAGGATCAATGTACCTATAGGGACAGTCATTAATCCACGACCCAGACAAATAACGACATACTTCCGTAAAAGTTTTAATCTTAATGATGCTCAAAGCCATTTCGAACTTCGTTTGAAAATCATGTCTGATGGTGGTGGTGCCGTTTATATGAACGGAAAAGAAATATTCAGAGATTCCAACCTTTCACCTAATGCTAATTACGAAACAACAACAAATAATGATACTAGCGATCTGAACGAGGGTGACCTAGATGATTATATCGTGGATCCGGCCGCGCTCATTGAGGGAACGAACCTCATTGCCGTTGAAATGCATAATGGTAGCAAATCAAGTAGCGATATGGTTATGGAAATACAACTCGATGCAACGAGAACAAATCCTTTAAATGAACCGCTAAAAATTACAAATCCAATGACTGTTAATGCCCGAAGCTTTAATGGCAGTGAGTGGAGCGCCCTAACTTCAGCGTCCTTCACGGTCGATACAGTCGCTCCCTCCTCAGCTAATCTTGCCATTGTCGAAATATTATATAATCCTGTTGGAGCTTCGGAAGAGGAAAGAGATGCAGGATTTGATGACGGTGATCTATTCGAATTCATAAAATTAAAAAATATAAGCGCCCAATCAATAGCTATGGATGGCGTTCGATTTTCAGATGGTATTTATTTTGATTTCTCAGAATCACAATCTAGATCATTAGCTCCACGATCTAGTATTATCATAGTGAGTAACGAGGACGCTTTTACTACACGTAATGGAGAACACTCTTTAATCACTGGCCAGTACGATGGAAAACTTAATAACAGTGGCGAACGAGTACGGTTAATTGGAAAGGATGGAAATCTAATTCATGATTTTTCTTATGCTAAAGATTCTCCATGGCCGGTCCTCGATGATCTTGATGGTCATTCGATTCAGATTATTGATCCTATCAGTGATCACGGAGACGGAAATAATTGGAAAGCTTCCACTCAAATCGGTGGCGGTCTGAATGAAATTCAAAGTTATCAGGATTGGAAGATAGAAAACTTTTCAGATTTAGAAAATTCTAACTCCAAGATTTCTGGTCCATCAGCAGACCCTGACAAAGACGGGCTCACTAACTTTGCAGAATATGCTCTAGGAACGGCCCCAACGAACAGTATCAATACGATTCCTATGCCGAAGCTGCTTTTTGCTCAACAAGGCGAAGAGAAGTATTTATTCATCGAATTTGTCAGAGCTCAAGGAGAACGGAATGCACGGTTCTTAGTTCAAACCAGCAGGAATCTCAAAGATTGGGAAAATAATGCAGTTCAACTAGGTTCTGAAAGTTTAGATCAAAATGGAAACATTATTACTCGTTACAGATTTCCTAACCCCATTAGCGAAGAAAACCAGAAAACAGGATTCCTTCGCTTATATATTACTGAGTAAAATAGTAATAAAACTGCTTTTTTAGATCATTCCTTAATCAAGATCATTACCAATTCACGGGACAGAAAAGGTAAACAAAGAAGGTTTCATTTCTCTTTAAATTTAGTAAAATGATCTGAATAATTTCCCGCTAATGAATTTAAAATCCATTCTTCTTTCGATATTCACTGTACTGGCATGGTCAGAATTTTCTTGGGCAGAGATTAATTTCAATAGAGACATCAAGCCGATACTTTCTGAAAACTGTTATTTTTGCCACGGACCCGATCAAAATAAAAGGAAAGCAAAGCTCAGACTTGATAACTTTAAAGATGCCACGACCGCACATGACGGAGTCTCAGCTATTGTCCCGAATGATCCTGAAAAAAGTGAGCTGATTTACCGAATATTTTCGGATGATCCCGATGAGGTCATGCCTCCACCAGACGCCAAGATCAACCTGACTAAGGAGCAAAAGGAAATACTCAAAGAATGGGTCGGATCTGGCGCCAAATATGAAAAGCACTGGGCCTTCATTAACCCTAAAAAACCAAAACCTTTAACTGAAAGGCATCCAATTGATGAATTTGTTTCAAAAACTCTAAAGCAATCACAATTGGGACAATCTCCCCAAGCTGGCCTAGAGACATTGATTCGTAGAGTCAGTTTGGACCTGACTGGACTGCCCCCTAGTCCCGAAAATATTAAAGATTTTGTCACAGATAACTCACCCGAAGCGTACAACAAGTTAGTTGACCGTCTTCTCAACTCACAAGCGTACGGTGAAAAAATGACTTGGGATTGGCTCGATGCTGCGCGTTACGCGGACAGTAACGGATATCAGGGTGACAGTGAAAGGACCATGTGGCCTTGGCGAGACTGGGTCATCAAGGCCTTCAATGAAAACCTCTCCTTTGATAAATTTACGGTTTGGCAAATAGCTGGAGATCTGCTCCCTGACTCCACCTTCGAACAAAAACTGGCTACAGGATTCCTTCGTAATCATCCGATCAATGGTGAGGGGGGCAGAATTAATGAGGAGAACAGAGTCGATTACGTGATGGATATGACTGAGACGACAGGAACTGTCTGGCTAGGATTGACATTCAACTGTTGCCGTTGCCATGACCATAAATTTGATCCAATTACTCAGAAAGAATACTATCAAATGAGCGCTTACTTTAATCAGACTCCAATCGATGGGGGCGGACGAAGTGGGCAGCAAGCACCTAACTTAATAGTACAGACACAGGAGCAGATCGCTGAAATCGGTAAAACGACCAAAGAAATTGAAACTATAAGTCAAAAAATTAAAGAACGTGAAATCCAGATAATAAAAGAAGGGCCTCAGTTACCAAATGATCAGGTATGGAAAATTCTTATACCGAGCAATACAAATGCCAAGGTCCAGAAACTGACCGTTCAGAAAGACCAGTCCATACTTGCCACTGGTGAGAACCCTAAAAATGATACCTACACGATCAGAGCAGAGACAGACATCACCGAGATAGGCTCGTTAAGACTCGAAGCCCTAATGGATCCTTCAATGACTGGTGGAGGACTAGCAAGATCTGATAGTGGAAATTTCGTTCTTACAGGTTTTGAAGTATCGATTACAAGAGGAGGAGCCAAAGAACCTGAACCTTTGAAATTCGCTTCATCAGAGGCAACTTTCGAACAAGGATCCCACAAAATCAGTGCCAGTTATGACGGAAATTCTGCGACTGGATGGGCCGTTCATGAAGGACGCACCGTTGATCGTGAGCATCAGGGTATTTTCCGTCTTAAAAATAAAGTCGTAGCAGGCAAAGGCACTACCATTCAATTTATCATGCGACATGACTCACCTCACGCCAGTCATAACCTCGGCAGGTTCAGATTATCAATGAGTGAAAGAACCGACGCGCCCTTAAATAAAGACAAGACAATAATCGATGCTCAACTCGCTGAACTTACCAAAAAACGTAAGGAACTTAACGACCGCCTGAATAAACTAAAAGGCTCTGGCCCAAAGGTCATGGTAATGGAAGACAGGGACAAGCCTAGGCAAACTTACATCCTGAACAAGGGGTCGTATGAAAAACGCGGAGAAGAAGTTAGCATGGGAACACCGGCAGCCTTACCTAAAATGCCAAACAAATTTCCAAAGAATCGGCTTGGACTAGCAAAATGGATAGTCAGTCCTAATAACCCTTTGACCTCTAGAGTAATAGTGAACCGTTTCTGGCAACAGATCTTTGGTGTTGGTTTGGTGAAAACCTCAGAAGACTTCGGGACCCAAGGAGAGACCCCAATGAACCAAGAGCTCCTCGACTACCTTGCAACGACCTTCGTAGAGTCTGGGTGGAATGTTAAGAACCTGATGCGTCTAATCGTTACAAGTGAAACTTACAAACAAACATCCAAGGCTACCAAAGTCAGTGAAAATGACACAAACTATTCTCTGGACCCGGAGAATCGATTTCTCTCTAGAGGACCACGCTTCAGGATGCCATCATGGATGCTCCGTGACAATGCTCTGGCAGCGAGTGGCCTCCTTGTACCAAAGATTGGTGGCAGCCCCGTGAACACTTATCAGCCTGAGGGGGTCTGGGAAGAAGCATCATTTGGTAAAAAAAGATATTCAAGAGACAGTGGAGAAAAATTATACCGCAGAGGTCTTTACACTTTCTGGAGGCGAATCATCGCTCCTCCCGCATTCTTTGATAACTCGAACCGACAAACATGTACCGTTAAACCTTTCCGGACCAATACCCCAATGCATGCACTTTACATGCTCAATGATGTGAGCTTCGTAGAAGCTTCAAGATCGCTAGCAGAAATGGCAATGATTACCACGGACAATAATGATCTGGACAGACTCGAATTAATTTTTAGGAGACTCCTTTCCAGGTCACCCTTAGCAACTGAGCAAGAAATTATGTTTAAAGCCCTTAACCGTTCCAGAGAATCTTTCAAAAAAGATCCCGGATCAGCGGCAGCCCTGTTATCAGTAGGTGAAAAACCAATAAATGAAAAACTCGATCCGATAGAACATGCCGCATGGACAGCCACATCCCTTGCAGTCATGAATCTC
>SHBV01000087.1 GCA_004211885.1 Verrucomicrobiaceae bacterium | reverse complement strand
TCTGCCTGTTCAAGGGCCTCTTGGCGAACATCAAAGGCCGTTACCCTAGCACCTAAACGTTTAGCTGTAGCAATCGCTTGAAGCCCTGCAACGCCTATCCCTAATATAAAGTACTTGGCAGGTGAAATTGTTCCTGCCGGAGTCATCATCATGGGTAGCATCTTATTTAACTTTTCCGCTGTATATATAACCGCCGTATATCCTGCAATATTTGCCTGCGAACTGAGCACATCCATCTTCTGAGCAAGAGTCGTTCTTGGAATCATTTCTAAACTCACTGCTGTAATTCCAGAGGATGCCATTAAATGAAGAGACTCTCTATCATTAAACGGATCAAGAAAGCTAAGATGCATCGCACCCTTTTTGAGAACGCCTATCTCTTCACTCGGGGGCTTCCTAACGCGAAGAATTAAATCCGCAACTGATAAGGACGAAAGTCTGTCAGTAATGATTTTTGCTCCAGATTCGGAATATTCAATATCAGAATGGTCACAGCCCGCTCCAATCCCCGACTCGACCTCTACTTCCAATCCAATATCAACTAACCTCTTAACTGTTGTCGGAGTAAGGGCTGCTCTAGTTTCGCTAGAATCAGTTTCCTTGGGGGTAAATATTATCATTAACTAGGCCAATTTATATATTGGAATCATGCCAAACTAACGCTGAAATGAAATTTGTCGATTCCTACAAAAACATCCTATATCTTATATAAAAGAATATCATTAAATATTAAAGCTCCTAATAAATTGATATATAAAGAAAATCAGCTCCTTCCTAAACTTGCAATAATATCAGCCCTGCTAGTTGTCGCATGCTCCCAAAATGTACCAAAAGTGGTATCCATTGAAACTAAGGGGCATAATATAAGAACCAGTGGAATTCGTCTCTCTGAGCCAGAAGCAAAAAAAATTGGTGCCAAAATCTGGAAAAATGAGTGTGGAGGAACTTTAGAAGGACTCACAAGTTGGAACAAAGGCGAATACTTTGCCTCTCTTGGCATTGGTCACTTCATATGGTATAGCCAAGTCAAAGAGGGACCCTTTGAAGAAAGTTTTCCCAAGCTTATTCAATTTATAGCTTCAAGAGGAATCAGAGTTCCAAAAATTGCAAGGACAGCCGACTGCCCATGGAATTCAAGAGCCGAGTTCATTCAATCTAAGGATTCACCTCAAATGAATGAATTAAGGCAATTCCTTCATAGGACAATTTCTTTGCAAACCTCATTCATTCTGACTCGTCTAGAACAGGCTTTACCTAAGATGTTAATTCAAGTTCCTGTCAATGATCAAAAAAAGATTAAACGTAATTTCTATAAATTATTACAGAGCCCTCAAGGAAAGTACGCCTTAATGGACTATGTAAACTTCAAGGGAGAAGGAACAAACAAAAAAGAACGTTACAAAGGAAAGGGCTGGGGAATGCTACAAGTGCTTGAAGAGATGCGACTCAACATCCCCTCAAGCCAAGCAACACTTGAGTTCGCCAGAGCCGCTGATCATGTTCTTACACGAAGAGTGCAAAATGCCCCCAATGATGAAACGAAGTGGCTCATGGGCTGGAGGAACAGACTCAAAACTTATTACTAATCACAAAACTTGACCAATGAATCAAAGTGAACACTTCTTTGACTTTTGCCTAGGTTGCGGCATTTGTTAAATTTCCATTTAAACTAATTTAATAATGTCCCTAGAAACAACACTCATACTCTTCAAAACTGATTGCGTCGAAAAAAAAATAGTCGGGAAAATACTTGAACGATTTGAAAACGAAGGATTCAAAATTAGGGGGATGAAAATGACCTCACTTTCAACGGATACTCTGAATGAACATTATGCACACGTAGCGGACAGGCCATTCTTTCCGGAAATACTTAATTTTATGCAAGCATGCCCGGTAATTGCCTTGGCTCTAGAAGGTGAAAACGTAATTGCTCGTGTCCGAGAATTACTTGGACCAACAGATTCAACTGTTGCTGATAAGGGAACGATCCGCGGCGACTTTGGTGTCGATACGATGCGAAATGTATGTCATGCCTCAGATTCGCAAGAATCTGCCAGCAATGAATTAAAACGGTTCTTTGGAGAAGATGAAATATTTTCTTATTAATAAGCTCTAATATAATTCTGTTAACTCATATCATTTAAAGATCAGGCATAGGAGTTTGCATAAATTAAACAACTAGCCATACTATTGAGTCGACAGAGGTGAACTCAAAGAGGCTAAGAAAGATTAATCCTACTATCAAAATAGCACGTACCATTGGTCTGCTTGCATTATTGATTTCCACAATACTTCATTCATTTATTCTTTTCAGCTTTAATTATAATAGCGACCAATTATCCATTGTTACGGTTTTCCCGATATGGTTCTGGTCCGCAATCGGTTTAGGGTTCATATTTGTTTCAATAATATTCCTCAAGAAAAAACTACTCCTATTCTTCTTTGGAGCGTGGATAATTACCGCACTACTAGGATCAGATGAATTCACATCATTAAAACGAGGGCTCAAGCCAACGGTAAAAAAATCGAAGACTGATACTGATCTAGCAAAGCCCAGTCAAGTATTACGCGTTGCATCAATCAATTGTAATGGTCGAAAAATTGAAGCAGCTTTAGAATCGATAAATTACAATCCTGATATTATTTTTTTACAAGAATCTCCTTCACCAGCGGACCTCCAAATCATAAAAAGTAAATTATTAGATCCAACAGTTCAAATTGTTGGAGGGTGGGACTGTTCAATCATTGCTAAGGGAAAACTAACAAAAAGAAATTACTCCTCTCTATTCTACAATCACGCTACAGGCGCAATGCTAACACTTGAAGATGGATCAACTATAGAACTTCTGTGCATTCACTTAGAAAGCGCAGTCACTCGCTGGGATCTATGGAACAAAAAATGCTGGAAAGAACATCAGATACGAAGCCAAGAAAGGCGCGACCAACTAAAGCAACTATTATCAGAATATGAAAAATTTGCTTCTAATGGACCTAAAATTTTTGGTGGCGACTTCAATTCTCCTCAAAATAGCAACTTGTTTAAAATAGTATCAAATGAATATACAAATGCCTTCAGCTCTATCGGAAAAGGGATTGGCAATACATTCACTAACTATTTTCCAGTCATTCGTATCGATCATATTTATTCTAACTCGGCCCTCCAACCCATTGACGCCAGCTCTATTAGAACAGTGCATTCAGATCATCGAATGCTAATATGTGATTTTATCCTAAAACAAAAAAATGAGGAAATTATTCGTTAATCCACTTCCATGAAATTTCTTTTTTAATGTCTGGATGTAGTGAAAAATGAACAGGGCACGACATTGCCGCCTGTTCAATTAATTCCCTCTTAGGATGATCATCAGGTAAAGGAACTTCTATCTCTATCGTGATTTTTGCAATTCTTCGAGGCAAATCGGAACTCATCTCCTTTATGACCCTTCCCTTCACATCGCCAATATCAATTCCGTGCTTCTTAGCAACTATCCCAAGAATTGTTAACATGCACACACCTAATGAACCTGCACATAGATCAGTTGGAGAGAATGCCTCTCCTAAGCCATGATTATCAATAGGTGCATCCGTTTCTATTGTCGCGCCTGACAAACCATGTTTGGCACTGCATCGCAAATCTCCGCCGTAATTAATTTCTATTTCTACCATATTTGAAAATAAGTTAATACTGAGTTCTATCCGAAATAATAAAACATATCACTTTAATTCTTCTCGCTTTGAGTATCCATAATCAGGACTATTCTAAACCCATAACTTGCGCTTCCCTGAACAAAGGGCTGAACACTCCTATAAGATGACAAAAATTGCTGCTCCAAATGAGAATCATATCCTCCCCCACGAGCGACTGACCATTCTTTAAAATTAGATTCCCCACCATAAGGATCCTTAACCCATTCCCAAACATTTCCTGCCAGATCATAAAAACCCTTACCATTTGGATCAAAACTACCGACGGGAGAAGTGTGAGGAAACCCATCATCATACGAACGAACAATACCAGAATCAGATAACCAACTCAGAGCTGATCTATCTGCAATGTTAGCAACTTTCTTTTCAGGTGGCCAAGCGTTACCCCATGGAAACTCCCCTTTGACTAGACGGTCTCGATCAGCAGGACTGGATCCTTGTTCGTCTTTTAATCCTGAAGCTAAACTCCAATCCTTATCAGTTGGCAATTCGTACCGTAAGTTAAATCCTATTTGTCCTTTACCCCTCTCATATTCGGTCAACCATTTACAAAAATCATCTATCTGATTCCTATCAACTAAGACTACAGGATGTTTATCTCCTTGAGGGAAATCTGGCCTATATTCATGTTTTTCCTTTGTCAAAGAACAAAAATAAGCGAAATCTTTAACTCTAATTTCCCAAGCTGACATTAGCACACCATCTCTCAGTGGTAACATTGGAATTCCTAAGGTGTTCTTCCATTCCTTAGCAAAATCAATCTCCTTACTCTCCCTCATTTTTACACTTACAGGGTGATCAATACTGGATTGAAGGTCTATCAATCGTTTCTCATCTCTATAACCCTTTAAGCGGAAAAGAACCTCAACGGAATTAGCAGGCAAACCAGTGAGACGCAACCCTGTTTTACCCTCATACTTTTCATTAATATAAACCGAAGCTCCTTCCGGATCAGAATTCAATGTTAGTGTTGCATAAGTTGCTGTAAGCACCTGCACAAAAAGTGGATACCTGTCCTCAAAAACATCTTTGCCGTAAACGACATCTTTTTTCTCATGTTCAACACCAAGCCTTAATGCATAGTGTTGATCCATCGCTAAGTAACCTTTCTTTTTTTCTTCTAGGGTCATCCATTTTAAAAAAACCTCAGCCAAATCAGGTCCCACTAATGCAGTCTCATAAACAACAGCAGGATCTTTATTAGGAAGGATCAATTGAGCTTTATGATAATCAACTGTCTCCGGAAGACTTTCAATATACTCCTCAAATTTCATTAATGGAAAAGGCACCTCCGAAACATGGCTTCCTTGAAGATAATTAAAGTTCATCCCAATTGAGTTATTCCAATTCTCTCCCTCAATCGGAGGCTTATAGAATTCCAAATGCCCTCCAAGTAATAAGGTTGCATCAGTTTTGACAATACCCTGAGTCACCTTGATTCGGTAACCTTCAAGTTCTAATTCGTAATTAACTTTACCAATTGGCACCTCTGACTCAAAATAATCCGGAGAAGCAATTCCTTTGAGTAACCTTTGGCTACCATCTTCAATGATCTGAAAAACTTTAGCCCCCTTAGGCACAGAAGTGATCCGAACATTTCCAAACTTATTTTCAACTATTTTAGGTTCTTTCTCATCACTCTCTTCATCACCTCTCTCTGTAATAGTATTTTTCCCACTAGAAGTAACGCCATCAGGTCCTTTGCTTTGTTTAATATGAAAAGGGCCAAAGAAATCAAAGTTTGATAGACTGACAATGGTGATACAAACCAAAGCCATAACTAATAAAGCTCTTGAGAACTTAACGAAAATCGCACTAAATGCCCTTCCTTTATCCAAGGACTGCAAATCTTGGCACATTTTTTGAGCATTAACGTAACGTTGCCTCGCCAGTGTGGCACATGCCTTGCAAATAATATCATTGAGGGCTCGCCATTTCCTTCTCTCTACTTCACTCCCACTTGGATCTGAAATTGCAGGGAACTCAAAACGATCCTTACCAGAACTCATTTCGTAGAGAACCATACCCAGACTATAAATATCTGCCTTAGGATCACCTGGCCCTTCAGGCGGAACAAAACCTTCAGTTCCAACAAATGTACGTTGCCCGGAAAGTGCCACAAGGCCAATGTCAGCAATCTTGGGAATCCCATCTACGAAAATCACATTTGAAGGTTTAATGTCTCTATGCGTCAGACCCGACTCATGAACGTGGTACAACGCACTTGCCATAGTTGCACCCCATTCACCGCATTCATCCATTGATACTTTTTGTCTGTCTTTTATCTCAGATGCTAACGTTCTAGGAATGTACTTATCATCAACAAACTCAAGACCACTAATCTTATCATCTGCCAATTCCATGACATAATAATAGAAACCATCATCCATATTACGCCCAACATGCAAAATATTAACTAGACCAGGATGAGTACGGGATATTGGCTCAAAAATTTTAATACCCTCAAATTCCCTTTCGAAGGTTTTATCGTATTCAAAGTCCTTACGGTTAACCACTTTAATGGCCCGCATAGATCCAGTGACACTGCGCGCAAGCCAAACCTCACCATAAGACCCTTTCCCAATCCTTCTAATCATTTCGTGATCAGGAATCAATGGGGGCCCTTCAATGAAATTAGAAGAGCTGCTTTTCAAGTTTCTGGATCTCCTTCTTTAATATTGAACCAATTCGATGCTTTGCTAAATAGACTTGAGCAACACTAACTCCTAGGTATTTTTTAACCTTTTCCACTGACCAGCCTTGAATAACGTAACAATCAAATATTTGAAACTGTTTAGGTGAAACTTTACCTTTCACTTTGGCTAGGCTCCGCTCTGTAAGGCTTTTGTTCCATTCCGCTTCCCAAATTCTCTCAATTTCAGGACCATTTTGATCCTCAAATCTATCAATTACCGCGGTCCTTATTGAATCGTCCATTCCATGACAGTCAACTATGGCATTATCTTTTTTTCTTTTACGAAACTGGTCAGCTATCCTCCATCGACTCATGTTCATGAGCCACGCCTTAAATGAACCCTTGTTTGGGTCATACTTGCCTTCTTTTTGCTGCTTAGCGATACAAATGATAGTTTCTTGAACTGCATCAAAAGCCTCCTCATTCTTTAACCCAGATTTTACAGCAACACCATAAATTAAACGCCAATAAGTCTTATAAAAATCATCCCAGCTCTTTTGATCCTCCCAATCATTGAGACGCTCAATTAAACTTTTCCTAGTCCGCTCATATGCATCATTAAAATTAGGCTCTTTTGTCGAAACTGACATATTATTAGAAAATAAACCGATTACTTAATGAAACACAATAATAGACGGTTACCATATAAAGATCAGACCAATTCAATTTTGAAATATATTCCTAGCAAATTAATATCTTGTCCCAATAATGCCCCATAAAATTGCCATTAGAGTAGATCCTGACGATGATGTTCTGGTTGCACTTACTGATATCAAAAGTTCTGAAGAAATTGAACCAGGATTAATTACTAAGGAATTAATACCTGCCAAACAAAAGTTAGCAGCGAAAGACTTTAATGATGGAGATGACATCACAATGTATGGAGTCGTAGTAGGTTCGACTAAAAAGTCAATACGATCCGGTGAACTTATTAGCACTGAAAATGTCACACATAAGTCCTCTCCTTATGAAGGAAAGAACATTGAGACGAGTTGGGATGTGTCAGACGTTTCAAAATACGCAGACAAAACATTTAATGGTTATCATCGGTCCGATGGAAAAGTAGGAACAGCCAATCATTGGATTTTTGTACCTTTAGTATTTTGTGAATCGCGGAATCTTGAAATGCTCAAATCTGCATTAAAAAAGACTCTTGGGTACTCATTTGACGATCCCTACACTTCGTTTGCACAAGATCTTAAAAAAGCTTACGAGGAGGGATCAAACGAGGAAAATCTGCGTGAACTTAAATCAAATAAATTCACCAAACAAAAAAAACCCTTATTTGAAAATATCGACGGATTAAAATTTTTAGATCATGGAATGGGCTGTGGTGGAACTCGTGAAGATGCACAAACATTGTGCGGGCTGATAGCTGGATACATTAACCATCCTAACGTTGCTGGTGCAACTGTCCTGAGTCTGGGTTGTCAAAATGCTCAAGTAAGCATTTTGCAAGAAGAGATATTTTCTCGGTCACCGCAATTCGATAAGCCATTACTAATTTTCGAGCAACAGAAATTCACCTCAGAGCGTGAAATGCTCAATTCCGCCATCAGAGAAACATTCATAGGAATGGTTTCCGCAAATCAAATCACCCGAACTCCTGCTGACCTTTCTAATATTTGCTTAGGGGTCGAATGTGGTGGGTCTGATGGTTTTTCAGGAATATCAGCGAATCCCACGATCGGTCAATGCGCGGACCTAATTGTGAGTCTTGAAGGCTCTGTAATACTTTCTGAATTTCCAGAACTTTGCGGTGTAGAGCAGGACCTATGCAACAGATGCATTGATAAGGAAACTGCATTCAGATTCGCTTCTTTAATGAAAGAGTATAATGCTCGAGCCGAAGCGCATGGGTCAGGATTCAAAGATAATCCTTCTCCTGGAAACATTAAGGATGGCCTAATAACTGATGCTATTAAATCTGCAGGAGCCGCAAAGAAAGGCGGAACTTCACCCATTATTGAGGTCCTTGATTATCCACAACCCGTGACCAAGAAAGGTCTTTCCTTATTATGCACTCCAGGAGGTGATGTGGAATCAACAACTGCCATGGCCGGATCAGGAGCCAATCTTATGGTCTTTTCAACTGGACTTGGGACTCCAACAGGAAATCCTATAACTCCGACGATTAAAGTTTCAACTAACAGCGAACTCGCGCAGAGATTGCCAGATCTTATTGACTTTGATACTGGATCAATCATTCGAGGTGAATCTTCAATAAAAGAACTAGGAAATAATCTCCTCGATCTACTCATTGAAACGGCTAGCGGCACTTACAAACCAAAGGCAGTTATTTTAGGGCAGGATGATTTCCTACCATGGAAAAGAGGCATTTCATTATAATCAGACTAGTTATTAGATTATGACTCACGTAATGGTTTGATCATATTATTCGCATACAATCTAATCGATTCGATCAATTATGCGCATTTTACTTGTTGAAGATAAAAACCGACTCCGAGAAGCCATAGAAAAAGCTCTGAGGGAGTCAGGTTACGCAGTAGATTCAACTGACAATGGAAAGGATGGCCTTTGGATGGCTACTGAGAATACATATGACACTATTCTTCTAGACATCATGTTGCCTGGCCTTGACGGATTAAGTGTACTTGAGCAATTAAGGGAACGGGAACGAGATACCCCAGTCTTACTATTAACTGCTAAAGACACAATAGCTGACAGAGTCAAGGGTCTCAGAAAGGGAGCCGATGATTATCTCATAAAACCATTCGCACTTGAAGAACTCCTAGCAAGAATAGAAGCCCTTTGCAGACGTTCATACAAAAAGTCCTCACCAACTATTAGCTTACATGACCTAATCATTGATAGTTCTGCTAAAACAGTTAAGCGTGATGGTAACTTAATTGATCTGACTGCCAGAGAGTATGCAATTCTCGAATACTTGGCAATGCGACAAGGATCAGTTATTTCGAGATCAGAAATAGAAGAACACATTTATGACGAACTTGTTTCTCCAATGAGCAATGTAGTCGATTCTGCGATCTGTAACCTTCGAAAAAAAATAGCAAAAGGGCCAGATGATGCTGAACTAATTCATACGAGAAGAGGCCAAGGATACATACTCATGCCAAAAAACTAATGAGTTCAATTAAGAAGAATCTCTTTATCTGGTTATTGCTAGGCTTAACTTTATTATGGGCCATTGCAGGGACAGCAATATACTTATCTGTTAAGCAAGGTGAAATTGCTAAAATTGATTCTGAATTACAAAGAATGGAGGGCGCTCTTCGTTTCATTGGCGGATCCACTTTTCGGAATCCTGGTCCCCAGAGACCTGACCACTTGCTTGCACGGCCTCCAAGAGAGAATTTCCAAACAAGTGAGAATCGCAATACTCCAGAAGATCGCATAGCCCAAAGATGGCCGGATTTTTTAAGCGAAGGAGGGCCTAAATACATAATATGGTTAAACAAAGATACAGTAATCAGACAATCTGAAGGATTATCTACAAAAGAATTTAAATTCCCTGAAATTACAGAATTTAACACTCCTATTTTCTTTAATATATCACTCAAAAATGGAGACTCAATGCGAGCCATGGCTTCGACTCTTCGCAGATTTGGATTTGGCCGACCAAGGCCCAGGATAACTGAAGGGTTACGAAGGCCTAACAATGAATCATCTTCACAAAATCAAGAACAGAATCCACAACGGAACATACCACTAACAGGAATCATTGCTTTGAACTCAGAGCCAATGGAACAAACTCTTAACACTTTATTATTTGGAATAATAGCTATCGGTATCGTTGCTGGTTTCTCCTCATTTTCTTTAGTCCATTTTGCGTTAAAAAATGGCCTAAAGCCTCTTTATACACTGGGAAATAATTTAGCCTCAGTAGATTCTTCTTCTTTGAGTCATCGTTTTTCTAAAAAAGATCTGCCAGTAGAGCTCTCTCCTATATGTGAACATCTCAACGAACTCATGGAAAGGCTAGAGAATGGTTTTGAAAGGGAAAAAAGATTTAGTGGGGACCTAGCGCACGAACTTCGAACCCCAATCGCCGAATTAAAAATGATGGCAGAAGTCGCATTGCGCTGGCCTGAAAATAATGCAGAATCCCACGCCAACGAAACTCTAGATATCGCTCAACAATTACAAGAAATAATTGAAAGTTTATTAGCATTGAGCAGATACGAGAATGGCGACGAGGGGCTTACATATGAAAAATTATCACTACACGAATTCATAACAGATTGCTGGGAGCCATTCGCTCAAAAAGCTGAAGAAAAAAACATTAGAGTAACAATAAACATTTCAAAAGAACATTTAATTGAGACGGATCCAAAAATACTTCGTCTAATTATAAATAATTTATTTTCAAATGCCGCAGAATATACGCCATCACAAGGAATGATCGGAGTCAGCGGAAATCAAGAATCTGAAGGGCCTATTCTCAGCATTTCCAATTCAGTTGAAAATTTTACTGAAGAGATGTTGAGTCACCTCTTTGAAAGATTATGGAGAGGTGACATTTCACGAACTGACGGATCTCATAGCGGAATAGGTCTAGCCCTATCAAAAGCATGCTCCAAGTGCTTAGGCTTAAATTTAGAGGCCGAGCTCATAAAGAGTGATCAAATCAAATTTATATTATCTAGAACTGATATAAATAATTAGGTAGATCATCTTAAGGTAATCTAACTCTGCTAATAATCTTACTATAAATTCATGAAGCCTCTTAGAGATTTCACAAATTTGGATTTTTTAACCATCAAATAATAATATAATGAAAACAAAACTTACAAAACTAGCCGCAAGTGCAATCGGCCTGGCTCTTTTGTCATCTTCAGCAATTGCTCAAGATGAAGAAAAAAAAGGGAAGAAAAAAGGAAAACCTGCAGCTGAACGCCCAGAAGGCGCGAAGCCAAAGAGTCCACGCGGACAGCGTGGACAGCGCGCACAACGTTCACCCGAGGAAGCATTTAAAGCGATAAAAACCCGTTTAGCTGAAAATGAAAAGTTCGCAGAAATGTTTAGTAAACGAGCAGACAGCGATGGAGATGGAAAAGTTTCCGATGAGGAAATAAAAGCCGCCATTGCAAAAATGGGTGAAAGACGCAAGCGAGGAGAAGGTGGTCGCCCTAAAGGAGAACGCCCAGAA
>SHBV01000086.1 GCA_004211885.1 Verrucomicrobiaceae bacterium | reverse complement strand
GCCAGGGTACTTGAGCATGGGCTCGACCGAATCAAAGCCCATGTAAGGACTAATTGTCACCGCGTCCACTCCTTCCATGAATTCAAAGTAAGCTTTCGCGTAATAGGATTGAGTCGCACCTATGTCACCTCGCTTCGCATCAAGAATGACCGGGACATTTTCGGGAACATCCGCAATTAACTTTTCCATGATTGCGTAGCCCTTAGAACCGAGAGCCTCAAAATAGGCCGCATTTGGTTTATAACACGCAGCATAAGGAATGGTCTGATCAACTAAGTCCCTCACAAAGGTCTCAAAGTCACCATCTATTAAGTCTGGTCTCGGATCAATTCCAACGCACAGATTTGATCCAATCTCATCTATTCTGGCACTTAGTTTTTCTGAATAAACCATATCCATTAGGCCTCGCCACCGGACCTGTCCAAGAGCACTTCGTCTCCATTCACAACCAGATCAACACTTCCCTGAAGCTCCTCATCTAAAAATGGCGTGTTAGGAGATTTAGACTTCATAAATTCCTGAGTGAAGGTCGTCGTTGATTGTGGGTCAAAAAGAACCAACTCGGCTCTGCTCCCCTCCTTAACAGAGACCTGATCCAGATTGAGCACCCTCCTCGGCTCTGCTGCGTATCTCTTCACTAGAAGGTCCCAGCCAAACTTTCCTTCTTTTATGTAATGATGATAGAGTGATGGGAGGGCAGTCTCCAGACCCGTTATCCCAAAAGGAGCATTCTCAAAGTCCTGCTGCTTTTTCTCAAATTCAGTATGAGGCGCGTGATCAGTAGCGATCACATCAAAGACACCTTCGATTAGTCCCTCCAGTAACTTCTCATTATCTTCCTCAGTCCTCAGAGGAGGATTCATTTTGAAATAAGTATCATAATTAACAATGTCTTTCTCATTGAAAAGCAAATGGTGAGGAGCCACCTCGCAGGTCACTTTGACCCCATCATTTTTAGCTCTTCTAATAATTTCCATGCCACGGGCCGTAGTAACGTGTTGAATATGCAGGTGCGCTCCTGTGTAGGCCGCTATTTCAATGTCTCTGGCAATGCAGATCTCTTCACTCATTGTGGGGATGCCGGGGACACCTAACTTGTATGATCTTTTACCTTCATTCATGGCACCGGTACCAGACAATTGCATGGTTTCGCAATGAGACGCCAGTGGCAGATCAAATTCTCGCGCATATTCCATCGCACGTCGAAGGAGCTGTGGATTTTCTACCGGAGAACCGTCATCCGTAATCATGACGACTCCAGCCTCTTTCATGCCCCCGATAGCCGCCATTTCATTCCCTTCCCTGTCCTTGGTAATGCAGCCAGTAGTGAAGAAATTGACCCTAGAGTCCCTACTAGCAATCTCCAATACACTTCTGACCATGCCTCCACTATCAATGGCCGGGACCGTGTTCGGCATAGCAACGATACCCGTAACGCCTCCATTGATTGCTGCTTCAGATCCAGTCCTTATCGTTTCCTTTGATGTTTGACCAGGCTCCCTCACGTGAACATGCAGATCAAAAAGGCCCGGAAGAAGGACCTTCCCTTTTGCATCAATGACTCTTGCTCCATCGCTAGAATCTAGAGACGAATTCACTGCCTTAATGACGCCTTTCTCCACTAGAACATCAGACTCAAATAGGTCTGCACTATCCTCACTGGCCACTGAAGCCTGCTTAAGTAATATCAGATCATCCATCCTGTTGAGAAGCTTGAGGTTTGAGCCAGTAAAGTACTGCCATGCGGGTCGCTATGCCATTTTCGACTTGTCTATTAATTAAGCACCTATCGTAAGTGGTCACAGAATCGGCCAATTCAACGCCTCGGTTCACTGGGCCCGGATGCATTACCCAAACACCTTCATCTCTGATCCTGTTGAATCTGTCTTCATTGAGCCCGTAAACGGAATGATACTCACCAGAGCTTGGGAAGAATTGCTCACCTTGGCGCTCAAACTGAACCCGAAGCAAATATACCACGTCCGGCTTCCAGTCCAGAGCCTCATCATAGTTCTTAAATTTCTTCATCTTATCTGGCCTCCCAGGTGGAACTAATGTTCCAGGACCAAGTACCCTAACCTCAGCCCCAAGCATGGTCATGATCCTGCTAGTTGAGCGGGCCACCCTCGAGTGCAGTATGTCTCCGACAATTAGAATTCTTTTACCGGAAAAGTCCAAGCTCCCAAAGACATCATATAGAGTTGAAGCGTCCAGTAGAGCCTGAGTCGGATGCGCATGAAAACCGTCACCAGCATTGATGACAGAAGCATCAGTGTGCTCTGCTACGAGGTTCGGAATCCCTGCCTTCTTGTGCCTTATGATAATGTAGTCAGCTCTCATCGCCTCTAAAGTATCTACCGTATCAAGGACCGTTTCCCCCTTCACAACAGATGAGCTGGCAACGGCAAGACTCGTGAAGTCTGCAGAGAGTCTATTTGCTGCAACCTCAAATGAGGAGCTGGTCCTTGTCGAAGGCTCATAAAAGAGACTCAGAACAGTCTTGCCCTGAAGCGTTGGAACCTTTTTAACTGATCGCTTAAAGAGTTCCTTGAACGGTTGAGCCGCAGCCAGAATGCTTTCAATTTCTTCCCTATTCAGGTCTTCTATCTGTAGAAGGTCTTTGTGCGGTTCACTCATGTTCCAGAAATGAGGCTAATTGAATCTTCTCCATCATGCTCTTTGAAACAGACCCTAACTCTGTCCAATCGCTTAGTCTCTAGTACATGACCAACGTAATCAGGCTGTATAGGCAACTCACGGTTCCCTCTATCAATGAGGACCGCCAGTTCGACCTTCGAGGGTCTGCCATACTTTGATACACCCTCAATGGCTGAACGGATGGTCCGACCAGTGTAAAGAACATCATCAAAAATAACGATCCGATTCCCTTCGATCTCGAAAGGGATCTCAGAGGCCTGGACTGTCGGGTTCGTTACCTGATGGTCCAGATCGTCACGATAAAAAGAGATGTCCAGAGTCCCTATCTGGGCTTCCCTTCCCATCTCCAGCAAAATTCCTTTTACTCTCTCTGCTACAGTGACGCCTCTAGTATGAATTCCTACGAAAGATAAGAGCCCTTCAGGGTGCATCTCAGCTATCTGCGCCGCGAGCCGACGAAGCTTATTGGAAATATCATCCTCTCCTAGGAGGCTTTGCCCCCCGGGGCACTCTGTTGCCTGATCGTGCGAGTTACTCAAGTCCTGCGAATTTGAGTATTCTATGCGCATACATGGCAGCATTCAAGGGCGCTTTGCTATGTAATCCCACAGAACCTACAGGAACGCCCCCAGGGACCTGACACATTGCCAATAAAGCATCGACACCTTTCAATGGTCCGCCTGGCACAGGAACACCTATGCAAGGAAGTTCTGTTTCAACGGCCACGACCCCTGGAAGAGCAGCCGCGAGGCCAGCAACTGCTAATATAACAGCTTTTTCTCCAGATTCGTTAAGGTCTCTTAAGAATTGAATTAGCTCAGGTAAATTCCGATGCGCGGAAATAACATGTTCCTCATAATTTACTCCCTGCTCCTCCATATAGGTGTGTGCAGGTTTCATAAATTCTTTGTCGTTAGCGCTACCGTAAATGATGATTACTTTCATTATTTTATTTAAGTTATGTTTATTAGTTTAAGTTATTCAAAGTGCATTTGCCCAATATCTGAGCGGCGTTGATCCCCATCAAAACTGACTTTACTCGCCTCATTGTAGGAATTTCTAACGGCAGATTCACGATCGTCTCCACGCCCCACTACGGCCAAGACCCTTCCTCCGTTGGTCACATATTCACCGCTCTCGTTCTTCTTTGTCCCTGCATGATAGACCCTCACACCTTCAACAGAATCGAGGCCTCGGATAACATCATCATTTCTTGATGAGTTTGGGTATCCGGCAGAAGCAAGAACCAAACAAATACTCCAACTCTCATCAAATGAGATCAGGTCTTGCTGAAGACTTCCAGACGCCGCCTCAAAGAGATATGAACTGAAATCACCACCCACTAAGGGAAGGACAGCTTGTGCTTCTGGGTCACCGAAGCGGCAATTATATTCAAGTAACTTGGGCCCATCCTCGGTGAGCATTAGTCCCGCGTACAAGAAACCCCTAAAGTCCATATCATCACTAATGAGGCCATCGACACTGGCCTTAATGACTTCTCGATCGATCAATGAAAGAAGATCCTTATCTATGAGGACCCGAGACGCGACGGCTCCCATTCCTCCAGTATTAAGGCCCTCGTCCCCGTCTCCTAACCTCTTATAGTCACGGGCAGGAGTAAATATTTGGTATTCACCATCACTGACGGCAGCAATTACAGAAACTTCAGGACCCTCAAGAAACTCTTCAATGAGGACCCTCCCATCACCAAAACGACCATCAATATAGACCTCCTTAAGGAAAGACTCGGCCTCAGATTCATTAGAACATATCGCAACCCCTTTTCCTGCAGCTAACCCATCAAATTTTAACACTGTAGGATACTTTTTGATGGCAGACATTGCGGATTCATAATCATTAGCCACTTCATAACTGCCCGTAGGAATGTTATGCCTAAACATAAATTCCTTTGCAAATTCTTTACTAGCTTCGAGTTGTGCAGATTCCTTAACGGGGCCCCAAGTCGGAATCCCTTTCTCCCTGGCCCTGTCAGCTAATCCCTTGGCAAGCCATGACTCTTCGCCTCCGACACAGAAATCGATGCCTTCATGGAGCATTGCCTGGACCAGAGAATCAACATCAGAAACTTCTCCAGGTAACTGCTTTGCTGTCTCAAAGATAGCGTCACTACCGGGATAACAATAGACCTCAGGAGATGATTCAGATTCCGCTAATGCGGTCACTAGAGCGTGCTCACGCCCACCTTTTCCTACTACAATAACTTTCATCGTCTTTTATAATCCTAAATCATAAGGCCTTCCCTCAATCCCATCGCAGTATTGAATAAAGGCTCGGTTAACTACGGCAGTTCCGGCCGGTGTCGGATAATTCCCTGTAAAGTACCAGTCTCCACAATTCGATCCAAGGGCAGACCTCAGATTCTCAATGCTCTGATAAATGACTTCAACTTTTCCCTTCCACTTGATGTCCTGCGGATAAACGAGCCGAGCTATCTGCTTTGATATTTCCTTCGCTGTGAAAGGCTCATATATATCGCGAACGCAATTGCGCATTTCCTCGGCAGGCTTCCTCAGTTCTGCCCGACACTCATCATAAACTTTAGCGATGAGGGAGGCCCTAGTCGAATTCTTAAGCAAATCAATGGCTGCCTGAAAGGCTATGAACTTACCCAACTCAGACATGTCAATACCATAACAGTCCGGATAACGGATCTGGGGAGCACTGGAAACGACAACTATCTTTTTAGGATCTGTGCGGGCCAGGATTTTTAGAATGGACTCCCTGAGCGTAGTTCCCCTGACAATTGAATCATCAATTACCACTAAACTTTCTCCAGGCTCAACGACCCCATAACTGATATCATAGACATGAGAAACTAACTGCTTGCGACCCTTTTCCTGGCTAATGAAGGTTCGCATTTTTATATCTTTATGAGCAATTTTCTCACCTCTTGGCCAATTATGAAGAATCAGATCATCAATTTTTTCCTCGTCAAGATTCCCGTCCTTCAGGGCCTTTTTAACCTCTTTCTTAACCGCGCTCCTCTGATACTCCCGCAAACCACCCATCATGCCATGGTAGGCAACGTCGGCCGTGTTCGGAACAAAACTGAAGACAGTGTCGCGAAAATTATAATCAATCGCTTTGAGTATGGGCTTAGACAAGAGCCTCCCGAGCTCTTTTCTTTCACGATAAATGTCAGGATCATTGCCTCTTGAAAAATAAATCCTTTCGAAGGAGCAGGGAGTATGAGGCCTCTTTTCTGCGAACCTCTCAACGGTCAGGTCTCCCGTATTTTTAATGGCCACGACATGACCCGCAGGGACCTCAGAAACTTCTTCCTTTTCCAGTCCAAATACCGTCATCAGAGGAACTCTTTCGGAAGCGAACCCAATGAAATCGTCATTCTCAAAATAGAAGGCCGGCCTTATACCGTTAGGATCACGCATCACAAACGCATCACCATTACCGACAGCACCAGCAATAGCATATCCTCCATCCCATATCTTTGCTGCCTTCTTAAGGAGCCTTGGCATGTGAAGCCTATCACTAATGAGACCAGGAATTTCGGTCCCAGGAACCTTACTTGCCTTGGACTTTCGATAAATGTTCTGATGAGCCTGATCCAGAAAAAAACCAATCTCCTCTAGGACCGTCTGAGTATCAGTTCCGAAGACCGGATGCTGACCCCTGTCAACGAGAG
This sequence comes from Verrucomicrobiaceae bacterium, assembly GCA_004211885.1. Lineage (GTDB taxonomy): Bacteria > Verrucomicrobiota > Verrucomicrobiia > Verrucomicrobiales > DEV007 > EC70. Next base: position 5,315 of record SHBV01000086.1, on the reverse strand, counting down.
TACGGTTCAATTCCGGGGCATTTGCCATATTAAAGTTGCCAAGTACCATCAAACTGCGGGTCTCCCAGTTACTTCTCCTGAGGAACGGATGACATGAGCCTTCTTCAAATTCGCCAGACGTTCCGTACCTCAGGTGACCCAATAAAATCTCTCCGCCAAAATCAAAGTACCGGCTCACATTGTTTGGATCTTCCGGGTCAATTCCTCGCCTCTCACAGACACCATGATATCGATCCATCAGGTCCTTAAAAACAACCGTGAGCGAATCCCTCGCAGCTGACCTTTCCCTGAACATGTAAGGGTCCCCAAGCTCCATGTTAAGTTTAACGCCCCCAATTCCAATTCCGTCGTGCCCACGATTATGCTGCTTTTCCATGAGCAAGAAAAGTTTTTGAAATCCATACAAAGCACTCCCGTACTTGTCATGGTAATAGGCAAGGGGCTTCTTGAGGCGAAGAACCGCTATTCCGCACTCATGTTTTAAAAAGTCTCCCATTTACACTAAATTTACCGATAATTTATTTCCACCTATTTCTCCTAAGCGCACTGCTCCAGGGATCACATTCATCGCAGTGTCCTCATCCTCAGGGTCGACAATGCTGACCCAGCCAATTCCCATATTAAATGTTGAAAAAGCCTCATCCGTTTCGACATGATTTAAAACTTTACCTACGGCAGGCAATTCCCAAACTGGAACCTCCAATGAGGCGCCCTTATCGCCTAGGATCCTCTCAAGATTTTCAGGCAATCCTCCACCAGTAATGTGCGCCATCGCTTTGGCTTTGACTCCGGCATCGCGGAGCCCTTTGACGACATCATGATAGAGTCTGGTCGGAGCTAACAGAGAAATGACATCCTCAACTGTGAACTCCTGTGGAAAGCTTGAAATGATCCTTCTCACGAGACTCCAACCATTAGCATGAATTCCATCAGAAGGATAACCAATTAATATGTCCCCCTCTCCGATCGTGGTAGGATCCACGACGTCTGGCTTTTCCGCGACTCCGATCCCGAAACCGGAAAGCTCAATCATATTCTCACTTACCAAATCAGGCATTTCTGCAGTTTCACCACCGGCAAGAATACAATCACATGCCTCACACCATTCAACGATCCCGGCTATGACTCTAGAAATCTTCGTCTTGTCTAGCTTCCCTACACCAACGTAGTCCAGAAACATCACAGGATCAGCTCCGGTCGTCAGAATATCATTGACGGACATCGCCACAAGATCCTTACCGGCAGTTTCCAAAAGATCATGCTCGAGTAAAAGTTCCAACTTCGTTCCGACACCGTCACAACCGGTGAAAATGACAGGCTCATTGTAAGAACTCAGATCAAAACCTGCAGCAAAGAGACCAAATGCACCATAAAGTTTCCTGTTCTTCTCTGTCCGTGCACGCAACTCACCAATGTCTCCTACCAGTTCGGCTGCTGCATGAATATCAACTCCTGCCTCCTTATATGTGATCTGTTCTGCCATTTATTTATCCCGGTTCATGAGCCATTTCGCCCGATATTGTATTATGAATTGATTTGAACATCTGATACCCAGATCCCTTACCATCACTATCACCTCTCCAGTCCTGATCATAATGATGTGAATCCCAAAGGAACCTCTCCGGATGAGGCATGAGCCCAAGGACCCTACCTGATCTGTCCGTTAGTCCAGCTATTCGATTAGTCGACCCATTAACATCCTCACTATAAACAAGAGCAGCGAGGCCCTCATCCATGTACTTATCAGCTGCCCCATCAGGTGCCACGAAACGACCCTCAGCATGAGCTATGGGTAACTCAAAATTATCGGGTAACCCACTCAAGAAAGGATTGTCATCGACTCTCCGCTCAAGCCTGACCCACCGGCAAATAAAACGGCCCGAAGTATTGTTAATTAAGCTACCCTCTGGCAATAGACCTAGCTTGGTAAGGATCTGGAATCCGTTGCAGATGCCCAGTAAGTAACCACCGCCGTCACGAAATTTCATCAGAGCATCACCGACCCGTCGTTCAATTTCGAGCTGCGCTAGCCTACCAGCCATTACATAATCACCGTAACTGAATCCTCCGCTAAGAACAATCAATTGTGCAGACCCTAGACTCTTCTCATCGACACAAGCAATGGGTAAAATTTCACTGGAAAAACCCGCCTCCTCTAAGGCGCGGGAAGTTTCAGCATCACAATTAGTTCCTGGGAACTTTAATAATAGGGCGTGAGGACGTTTTTCCATGTCTCTTTGAGAGATTCTATTTCATTGTCTAAAATATTCACACCATCACTCTTGAAGCGAAGGCTCTTATGGCTCGGGTCTGTCCTGCCAATGACAGCAAAAGCAGATTCAGAGAATATGTTCTGGATCCGATCTATGGATCCAGACTCACATTCGATTAGAATTCTCGAGGATGACTCTGCAAATAACTTTTGCACGTTATTCAAGTCCCCACTAACCGGCAACGAGTCGAGATCTATTTCTATCCCAGCTACCATTGAAAAGGCCATCTCTGCGACAGACACTGCCAATCCACCCTCAGAAACATCATGAGCAGCCAGAATGAGCCCCTCACTCACGGCCAGATGATATGAACGGTAAGAGTTCAGCGCCACTTCAAAGTCAGTTCTAGGAACCTCAGCTCCGGTCTGATCCTTGATCCTCGCATAGACACTCCCGCCCATTGAAGAATCAGTCGTTCCAATGACTGCAATCAGCGAATCACTCCTTCGGGCAGAGGATCCTGTGACATTCGACTCATTCTCAATGACTCCCATGCCACTGATGAGACAAGTCGTAGGAATAGAAACGGCACCGTCATCCGTTTCAAAGTAATTATAAAATGAGTCCTTACCTGAAACAAAAGGAGCACCGTACGCTTCGGCCGCTGCTGCAATTCCTTTGCAGGTTTCAACTAGCATACCCAATTCTTCCGGATCGTCCGGGTTGCCTACACAGAAATTATCAAGAAGAGCTATCTTATCTGGATTGGCGCCAGAAACTACCAGAGAACGGACACATTCATCGACGGTCCCCTTACCCATGGCCTGGGGGTCAGTCTTGCCCCATTCCGGCAATAGCGCGAGTCCCATTGCCATGAGCTTCTCACTATCATCTATCCTCACTACGGACGCGTCCTGAGGAGCATCTCCCTCAGCACCTGCAAGGGGCTTAAGTAAAGTATTTCCCTGAACTTCATGATCATATTCACGTATGATCGGCTCTCGTGAACCTACCGCAAAGTCACCTAGGACTGAGAGCAAATCATCACTAAGACTATCCTCGCTCCAATCATGATCGGTACCTGACGGTAACTGGTATTTGGAACTTAAATGTCGTACTGGGGCATCATGTAAGCGCGAATTATCAAGCTCACAGACCAGGTCTCCATGGTGCCAAACTTTCAATATTCCAGACTCATCTGAATCTCCAATTTCAGTCATTTCAGTCTCATAAATCCCAGCAAGTTCAATGAGCTGAGGCATTGACTCTTCTTTTACAGCGAGGACCATCCGTTCCTGGCTCTCGGACAAAAAGATTTCCCAGCTCGTCATTCCCGGCTCCTTCAGTGGAGCCTTCTCGAGATAAAGGTTCCCGCCCACCTCACTGAGCATTTCACCAGCAGCACTCGAAAATCCTCCTGCCCCACAATCTGTCACAAAGACTATAAGATTTTTCTTCCTCGCCTCGATCACAAAATCAGCGGCCTTCTTCTCTTCTATCGGATTGCCAATTTGGACGGCCTGCTGATCCTCTTCGTGACTCTCCGTGTCCAGAGCCATCGAAGAAAAAGTCGCACCCTTGAGACCGTCTCTGCCGGTCCTGCCACCGACCGCAATTACCTTAAGGCCTGATGACATTTCCTTATCAATGTCGGTGATAGGTATGAGCCCCGCTGTGCCACAGAAGACTAATGGGTTGTATATGTATGAAGGATCAAATTGTATGGCCCCACTAATGGTTGGTATGCCCATGCGGTTCCCGTAATCACGGACACCCCTTACTACTCCCCTCATTATCCCGAGAGGATGAATGACATCGTCTGCCTTAATTGTTTGAGGGTCCGTGTCTGGCGGCCCAAAGCAGAAAACATCACAGCTCGCGATGGGCTTGGCCCCTTTACCTGCACCCAAAATATCACGTATCACGCCACCGAGCCCAGTATTTGCTCCTGCATAAGGCTCGATTGCCGAAGGATGGTTATGTGTTTCTAGTTTAAGACAAATGGCCTGATCATCATCGAGCCGAATGAATCCAGCATTATCCACGAAACAGCCGAGCACAAAACCCGGCTTCTTTTCCATTATCCTCTCAGTGACTTCTTTGATATAAGTCTTAAATAGCCCATCTATGACTTCTTCCCCTTCCGAGCCCGAATGCTCGATCCGGGCCCCGAAGATCCTATGTTTACAGTGTTCACTCCAGGTCTGGGCAATGCACTCCAACTCAACGTCGGTAGGCTCTCGACGCATTTCTGCTTCGTAATAGACCTGTATCTCTATCATGTCCTCAACAGACAATGACAACTTCATTGATTCACTCAGTGAACCTAAAGCTTTAGGATCAAGGTCCCTAATAGGAATCTCTCTATAATTACTAGAGGGCTGATTAGGCAACTTTTCTTCCATTAGAATCAGTCACGCTCCAGACGTGTATTGCCGGGTTACAAACATCACGCACAAAACGATCAGAAGTTATTGAAGGGTCAGAGAAAATATAAATGCGTTGGACCAGCTCAAGTGCAACGATACTGAACCCTTCGGTCCCTTTGTGACTTGAGAGGATCGCCTCCTTTTCAAGGTCCAGGGCCCCAGGCTTCATACCGTAATCAATGTAAAAAGAAAAATCCTCAACGGCCGGTTCTCCTGTGAAGAAAACATCATCGGCATAATCATCGACTAAGCTCCTCTTCACAAAATCCTTAGCCGATCCTAAGTCCCCCTCATACTCAAGCATGTAAATCCTAGTCCGACGGTACTTGGCAGGGACGCTCAAAGGGGCATACACGAGCTTATTCGCATCACCCTCTGATTCAAACTTACCAATTACTTCAGCGCTGATTTTTTCCATTAATTTAATTTAGGCCAATCCGTTAAGTTCTTTCAAAGCATCCCTATGACCATTGCCTGTGTAAAAGTCGACTTCCCTTTTACCGCAATCCTCAAGGGCCGCAGCGACCTCGGCACTTTCACGACGACCCAAGATGCAATCCTTTATCAGATTCATCTTGTCGACCTGAATGGTTAGGAACGTCTCATCCACGACTGGGTCTTTCGGAGCCTCGCCCGATTCTTGTCTTGCCCTTAAAATTTCAACGAAAGGCAC
>SHBV01000085.1 GCA_004211885.1 Verrucomicrobiaceae bacterium | reverse complement strand
CAATTATCAGCTCAAGCGAGCTAATCCTTCTGTTTTCTCAATCATTAATGGGGACCCTGATAAGATCCATATTCTGAAAGGAGGATCCATTGAATCACCTCAAGGAGGAGTGAGTCCTGGAGTCTTGAGTTTATTTGAGGGTTCAGAGGGACCAACTTCATTAACTGATAATAAAAATGGTCGGCGCAAAGAGTTGGCAAAATGGATAACCAGTAAAGACAATCCTCTCACTGCTCGAGTCATTGTGAACCGGATCTGGCAATGGCACTTCGGTCAGGGCTTAGCGGGTAATCCTAATAATTTTGGTGGAACAGGTAAGCTACCTACGCACCCAGAACTGCTCGACTGGTTAGCTGCGACATTCATTGAGGGTGACTGGTCAATTAAGAAACTGCATCGCCATATACTCACCTCGGCTACTTATCAACGCATGACTACTCACCCTGACCCTCAGGCCTTGGCAAGATTGGATCCTGAGAATATAAGTTACGCTTCCTTCAAACCGCGCAAATTAACGGCAGAGGAAATCCGTGATTCTATGTTAGCAGTTTCTGGCGAACTTAATCCGACGCTCGGAGGCATTCCCTGCCACCCGGAGATCAATGAGGAGGTTGCTATGCAGCCTCGTCATATCATGGGCTCTGTGGGTCCAGCCTATCAGTCTGATCCGTTACCTTCGCAGAGGAACCGCCGGACCCTTTACGCGGAGCGGACCCGGACACTAGCGGATCCGATGCTTGAAGTCTTTAATAAACCTGGGCCTGATCTTTCATGTGAAAAACGTGAAACTGCTACCATTGCACCTCAGGCATTTACGATGCTAAATAGTCCGATCATTCGTTCAAGGGCACTGGCCTTTGCTGCCCGTTTAGAAAAGGAAAGACCTGAAAACCTTAATGAACAAATACGTCTAGCTTTCCGATTAGCATATCACCGGATTCCTAATGACTTGGAAATGAAGATTAGCTTGGAATATTTGGCTAATTCCAAAAAAGAACATGAAGCTAACGAACAGGAAAAAGTAGAAATGCCAAAGTACGTGGTTCGCCAGATGGTAGAGGAGATGACTGGGCAAGCTTTCTGGTGGGTCGAGGATTTAGATATTTATGCGGGAGGAGATTATGAGCCTGACTTGAAGCCTTGGGACGTTGAGCCAGCGACCCGAGCACTGGGGGACCTTTGCCTCGTGCTTTTCAATAGTAACGAATTTATATATATTTACTAAAAAATGAAGCGCAGGGAGATCTTATATGGAGTCAATGGTGGTTTAGGTGCGCTGGCATTCCATTCGATGTTGCAGGCAGAAGAGACCATTGAGCCTCTATCCTCTAGGTTGGCCCATTTCCCCAAGGCGAAGGCCAAGCGCTGTATCTTTCTTTACATGGCTGGTGGCCCCAGTCACATCGATACCTTTGATCCAAAGCCAAAGCTTAAGGAACTGCACCTCAAAAAGTTTAAACGGCAAAGTAAGTTCTTATCTGCGATGGGTTCTGGTGAACGATATTACGTGCAGAGCCCGTTTAATTTTGTGAGGGCCGGCAAGAGTGGCATTCAAATGTGTGAGCATTGGCAGCACTTGGCTGGGGTCGCTGATGAGCTTTGTATTTATCGAGGATGTCAGGCCGAATCGATCAATCATCCGACTGCCAACTATCATATGAACACTGGTAACCGATTCGGTGGCGATCCCGCGATCGGTTCCTGGGTAACTTATGGGCTCGGTACAGAGAATCAGGACCTGCCGGGATACGTGGTTCTGCCGGAAGTGGCGTACCCGCAGGGAGGGGCAGCGAACTGGTCGAATGGATTTTTACCTCCGCATTTTCAGGGCACCACTCTCCGATCGAAAGGCTCACCGATCCTCGACTTGCATCCACCGAAGGGAGTGACCCGTGAGGGTCAACGCAGTAACCTTGATCTGCTAGATGGCCTTAATTCAATGCACGCTAAGCGACATCCAGGCCATGAGGAATTGGCTTCGCGCATGGAGAGCTATGAATTGGCCTACCGTATGCAGATGGAGGTGCCCGGGATCCTTGACCTCGGCAAGGAGAAGCAGTCGACTCGCGAAGCTTACGGTCTGGATGACCAGCGGACCGGGGAATTTGGGCGAAGGCTACTACTGGCTAGGCGCTTAGTTGAAAGGGGTGTGCGATTCGTGCAGGTGTATACGGCTGGTTGGGATTCGCATGATTATATTAACCGTTCTCACCGTGAGCGAATTCGTTCGGTCGATAAACCCATCGCTTCATTGATCAAGGACCTTAAGGAGAGGGGCCTCCTAGATGAAACCTTAATTGTCTGGTGCGGTGAATTTGGACGGACTCCTGATAACGGTAAGCGTGGTGGCGGAGAGCGTCTTGGACGTGATCATAATAAAAATGCTATGGCTGTGTGGATGGCTGGGGGAGGAGTCAATGCTGGGCACGTGGTCGGTGCTACCGATGAGATTGGCGAAAGTGCTGCCGATGTCGTTCACCCGATCAGTGACTTTCATGTGACTATCCTTAGACTAATGGGGCTTGATGATAATAAGCTTACTTATTTCCACGGCGGGCGTTTTAAGCAACTTTCCCAGACAGGAGGCGAGGTCATTAGCCAATTAATTGGCTAGAATTATAACGGGGGAACTTATTTATTTTTCTCTCAATAATAATGTTATCGGAGGAAAAAATAAATCTAAGCAATCTTCATTGCCTTCAAAATTCCTTTAGGGTTAATATGTATGAGCCTCACTAGTTGGGCCTTTACCATATCCTGGAACAAATTTTCATGACCCCTTTCTTACTACTTGCCCTTGGAATGGCCATTGTACTGTCACTGGTCATTTGGCTCAAACTTCACCCTTTCCTTGCACTGACCTTTGCCGCGGTCGTGGTCTCTTTTTCGACTCCTCAGGCTTCACTTGATAATTATGCTGAGAATCATACCCGGTCCCAGATCAAGCTAGACAAGATGACCGAACCGAAAGCTACTCAGTTCAAGGAGGACTTTAAAAGGTTATCACCAATGCAGAGGGTAGTGAAGGAGTTCGGAGGCGGTTGCGCCAAAGTTGGCCTAATCATCGCCTTTGCAGCTCTGATAGGAAAATGTATGCTTGAGTCAGGTGCCGCTTCGAGGGTTGTTCTTTTAGCTCTTTCACTTTTTGGAGAGAAGCGTGCAGGTCTGGCTTTTCTCTGTTCAGGATTCGTGCTGGCAGTTCCTGTCTTTTTTGACACGGTCTTCTATCTACTTATACCGATCGCAGTTGCCATGGCTCATCGGACCGGTGGTAATTATTTATTTTATGTTCTCTGCATTGTGGCCGGAGGCACGATGGCTCATTCACTGGTCCCTCCAACTCCCGGACCCCTGTTAGTCGCTGAGGAGATAGGAGTTGATATCGGAGCGATGATGATTGGGGGTCTGGGTATCGGAATTTTTACCGTGACATTTGGTTATCTCTATGCCCTAAGAGCCTCACGAAAGTTTAAATTGAGTCCTCCCAAAGTTCCTGACGCCGTGCATTTTGATACTAATAAACTGCCATCAGCTATGATGTCGTTGTTGCCTGTCCTCTTACCTATAATTCTTGTCACTGGCGGTACATTGCATGGAATTATTAAGCCTGATGGATGGCAAATATTCAAAGTCCTTGGTGATAAGAATCTGGCCCTTGGAATTTCTGCGATGGTCGCTTTCCTTGTCCTGTACAGGAGTTGTTCAGGGGACCGTGCTAAGTTGAGAAGTTCTTCTTCGGATGCTTTTTCATCTGGTGCTGTCATTGTTATTATTACGGCAGCAGGTGCCGCTTTTGGTGGCGTCTTAAAGCAGACCGATATCGCGACATCGATCGGTTCCATCGAGGGGAGTCAGTCACTCGCTTTACCTGTCTGTTTTCTGATCACAGCTCTCGTCCGAACGGCACAGGGATCAGCTACCGTCGCCATGATAACTGCGGCCCCTGTCGCTGCTGCATTTGTTACTCAGGACCTTGGTTTTCATCCTGTGTATCTTGCTCTCGCAGTGGGCTGTGGATCGAAACCAATTCCATGGATGAATGATTCTGGTTTTTGGGTCGTGACCAAGATGTCAGGAATGCAGGAGTCCCAGACCTTGAGGACCGTGACACCCATGATGTCCTTGATGGGTCTTTTTGGTCTGATCGTTACGGTTCTTGCCTCATATATCCTACCATTTAAATAAAAATGTGTTCTCAGCGTTGACCTTCTGGTCTATGAAAGGCAATCATGTTCTTTAATGTCTGAACGAGACCCCGCTACTTTAAGATCTTACCGTTGGTATGGCCCTGACTCACTGAGGGCCTTTGGTCACCGGTCAAGGGCACGTCAGTCCGGTCTAGGAGAGAAGGATTTTTTTGGTAAGCCTGTGATTGGGATATTGAACACGTGGACTGACCTGAACTCATGCCATATGCATTTTAAGTCGACCGTAGAATCGGTTAAGCGGGGTGTTCTTCAGGCCGGGGGACTGCCGATGGAAATTCCTGTCATGTCCTGTGGGGAGAGTTTAACCAAGCCCACTTCTATGCTGTATCGTAACTTTTTAGCGATGGAGGCCGAAGAGATGATCCGTGCGAATCCGGTCGACTGTGCAGTCCTCCTTGGAGGATGTGATAAGTCGACTCCGGCTCTGATCATGGGTGCTATTTCGGCAGGTGTTCCTGCCGTGTACGTTCCGTCGGGCCCAATGATTAAAGGTAACTGGCACGGTCAGGTCCTCGGTTCAGGATCTGACGTGTGGGGGTACTGGGATGAGAGGAGGGCAGGAAACTTAAGCGAAGAGGAATGGAAGGAAATAGAGGGAGGCATTGCCCGCTCATCGGGTCACTGCATGACGATGGGAACTGCCTCAACTATGACCGCTATGGCCGAGGTCATGGGTTTCACGGTCCCTGGAGCTTCTTCGGTCCCGGCAATGGACGCGAACCATCTCCGGTTAGCTGCCGAGGCTGGTCGACTAGCCGTCAATAATGCATGGGACGGACCAGGTCCGGGAGCCCTAGCAACTAGAGAATCTTTTGAAAATGCCATTGCAGTCGATATGGCACTAGGAGGCTCCACGAATGCTATTGTGCATCTGCTGGCAATGGCCGGTCGGGCAGGCGTTGACTTGGGTCTGGATGATTTTGATGCAATATCGAAAAAAACACCGCTCATTGCTAATTTGCGTCCTTCGGGTCAGTTTTTGATGGAAGATTTTTATTTTTCGGGTGGGCTCACTGCAGTGCTCAAAAGGATGGAAACGATTTTGCACATGGATGTTCCTACAGTGAATGGGAGGACCATTCGTGAGAATGTTAAGGAAGCCAAGGTCTTCAATGATGAGGTGATCAGAACACTCGAGGACCCGGTCTCTGCGGACGGCGGTACTGCCGTTCTAAAGGGGAATCTGGCCCCTGACGGTGCTGTCATTAAACATTCTGCCGCTTCAGCTTCACTCTTAAAGCACACTGGCCCTGCGATCGTCTTTGATAGTTATAAGGACCTCTCTGAGAGGATAGATGATCCGGAACTTCCGGTCACTGAGGATTCTGTCTTAGTCCTAAGGAATGCGGGTCCGGTCGGGGCTCCTGGAATGCCGGAATGGGGAATGTTACCTATTCCCAAAAAACTTCTTGAGAATGGGGTCCGTGACATGGTTAGGGTATCTGACGCGAGGATGTCGGGAACAAGTTATGGGACTTGCGTTCTTCATGTGGCTCCGGAATCAGCTGCTCGAGGACCATTAGCTGCCGTGATGGACGGGGATCAGATCACCTTAGATGTGAAAAACAGAAGAATTGATTTGGACGTCCCTGAGCAGGAGATTGAACGTCGGATCGAAGATTATATTCCTAAGGATGATTGTTATCATAGAGGTTACACAAAGCTCTTCATTGATCATGTGACTCAGGCCGATAAGGGATGTGACTTTGATTTTCTTGAGGGCACTGAGAGGACTCCCGAACCTGAAATTTACTAAGGGTCAACCCTTAACTTGAAATGCTGTTTGTTATCATTTTTGCAGGAACTTTACTGTCTCTGTTTGTGTTGAGGTTGATATTCTTTTGTGGGCCCATAGCTGAGCATGTGTCAGAGCCGCCCGAAGGGATCCTAGATATGCATTGTCATACTGCAGGCATTGGTGCAGGTGGGAGTGAGGCTTGGATTTCTGATGAATTACGCAAGAGTTGGAAATTTGGGCTCTACTTAAATGTCTTTGGTAGTAATGAGAATGAAGTCAATGAGGAGGGGGACCAGATCCTAATGGAAGTCATTGCTTCTTCGGTCCGTGATTCGGTTCACGTTGATGGTGCCGTCATCTTGGCAATGGATGCTCCTTACACTGATGATGGGGAAATTGATAAGGGATCCGGGGAAGTTTGTGTTCCTAACCGGTTCGTTGGAGAAAAAGTAAAACTCTATCCTGAGCTTCACTTTGGTTCTAGTGTGCATCCGAACCGATCAGATGCACTAGAAGAGCTGATCTGGTCAAAAGAGAACGGTGCTGTCTTAGTCAAATGGTTGCCTAACATTCAAAATATTGATCCTTCAAATGAACGGTATATTCCTTATTATCAGAAGCTTATTGACCTTGACCTTCCTCTATTAACACATGTAGGAGATGAGGATTCATTCTCCAAGACAAACAATGCATTAGGTGACCCTCAATTACTAAAACTTCCTTTGGAGCAAGGGGTCAGAGTCATTGCTGCGCACGTTGCAAGTTCAGGCAAGTCCGATGGTCAACACAATATTCAGAGATTACTAGAAATGATGGAGGATTTCCCGAACCTCGTTGCTGACCTTTCGACTATTACTCAGACGAACCGTAGGAAATATTTAAGGACTGTCCTCAATGATGAGAGGCTCGTTGGTCGTTTGATGTACGGTACCGATTATCCACTCACAAACACTCCATTAGTTACGCCTTGGCAATACCCGTTGAATTTGACTCTGAGGCAAATGTGGGAATTGGGAAGGACTCAAAATTCGTGGGACCGTGACGTGAAGTTGAAAGCAGCCCTTGGGGTCCGGGATGAGGTGTTCAAAATGAGTAAAGAATATTTAGGGGTCACCTAAGTATTTCTTTCTAAGATCTTGTATAAAGAGCCATAGGATGATTGTTCGTTCCTATGATTGGTGTTAAAGTAGTGAATGAAGATTTTACTTTTGGTGTGGTTTTATTTTTTAATTCCCTTATGCGTTGCGCATTCAGGGACGGGCACTGAGGAGAGAATAAAAGAATTAAATAATTATTGGGACGAAGTTGCACGTTCCGTTCGTGAAGGTGATTTCGAAGGATATCAAGCGACCTGTCATAGAGAAGGGGTGCTCGTCTCAGGAACAAATAATACCAGTTACCCTTTATCAGATGCCCTGGCCCGTTGGAAAAAAGATTTTACTGCCACAAAAGAAGGAAAGATAAAAGCGAGCGTTAAATTTAGATTTTCAAAGAGGATCAGTGATCCGACTACGGCGCATGAGACGGGTATCTTTCTATATTCAAGTGGTGATTCGAGGGAAAATCCAAAGAATGAGTACATCCATTTTCAGGCACTCCTCGTGAAAAGAAAAGAAGGCTGGAAAATTATGATGGAGTATCAGAAGTCCAAGGCAAGTCAGCTCGAGTGGAATGAACTGGCAGCTCAATGATGGTAATAATAATGGAGTAACAAGAAATCCCTTTCAAAAAAATCCAAGGGCCCCGTCACGCATGTCTTGACTTAATTTACAAGTCTATAATAATAGAAACATGAATGTATCGATCCTTTATTGAGGAATGTGAAACTATAAACCCCAGGCCGTCAGTTTGACGGACGAGATCAAGGAGGGGTTTGCAGAAGCAAGCGTAGAAATCATTGAAGGTAGTGGCGGAGTCTTTGAGGTTACCGTTGATGGTTCACTCATTTATTCGAAGAAGGAGACGGGACGGTTCCCGAAGAAGGGAGAATTGATCAGTTTAATGAAGTAAAGAGCCGCCCCCTTTCCCTTCTTAAATAAACCCCACTTAGAAGGAAGGGGACGGCAAGTCTCAGCAAGTTCCACATACACTATATTGAGATATTAATATAACTACCGGTGAGCCTTAAATATTAGGTAAGAAAATAAAAATAATCATTTTCCGCATAATATTAACGTAATAAATGTCACTTTTTATAGGTGCATTCATTATAATCGCCTCGTTTTGAACCTATTCTATAAACTAGATAATTTTCCATGTAATTGAATTGATTCATGTCGATAAAAGATTCTGAAGAAGATCCAATCGAGTATCCAATCACTTCAGAGATTGATTTACATACTTTTCGTCCTAATGAGGTAAGTTCACTTCTTAGGGAATATATCAAAGAATGTAGGGAGCGAGGAATTTTTGATATTCGGGTCATTCATGGCAAGGGGACCGGAACTTTGCGTGAAGGAGTACATCGACTCTTGGATCAGATGCATAAGGAAGTTCATAGTTATCGGTTAGGTGATGAAACGAGTGGTAGTTGGGGAGCAACATTAGTAACCCTCAATAGGCCATGATTTGGTTATTAGATAAAACTTACTTTTCAAGTTCCTTGATGGCTGATTCGGTGACTTTGTATAACTGTGAATTTGGCTCTGCAGAGGAAAGTAATTTTTCTAAGGATTCTTTAAATTGTTTGATATTCTCATCAGCGATGATTCTGATTGCTGCGATTTGAACCTTCTTGGAAGGATCATTAATGGCCTTGGAAATTTGGGGCGTATCTTTTTTTTCCTGCCATCTGGTAGAAGTCAAGAGTGCCACTCTGGAATTCTCTGATAGTGATTCCCATTCTACTTTTTCTTTATTTATAGGTCTTTGGGTGTGCCAAAAGAAAGAAGCAAGTTTGAAAAGGTCATCGTCCATGCCCTTTAATGATTTGGCTTCCAGTTTTACAGGTGATTTTTCAGTTGCGATTGGGTTTTGCTGTTCTGGTTTATTTCCTTTGCCTTTTAAGGGAATCAGTTTCCAGACCTTACCTTTTCCGTGTAATTGGTAACTCGCATTGACCCAGTCAGTAAAGAAGACAGATCCATCTTCGGCATGTGCAAAGTCTACTGGTCTAAAATTTGCATCTCCTTTGACTATAGTTTTCATAGTTGCGGAGTAGTTTGATCCTTTCTTAGTTAGTTTGTACTGTTCAATTTGTCCTAGTGCCCAGCTCGATACCCACAAATGTTCACCATAAGGAATCACTGAACAGGCCGCTTCACCAGTCCCGCAAATCATCGGTAAAGTTCCTGGAAGTTCACCGTCCCATGCCTGTAATGGGTTCGTTCCAGGTCTTCCGTATTTGAACTGATAACCGTAATCGCCTCCAGGAACAATCTTGAGGAGTCGGTTCGTTGGTCTTTGGTCAGGATCATTGTCTACTGCAAACATTTCCCCTTCCTTTGTTAAGCAAATTCCAAATGGATTCCAGAACCCAGTGGCTATCTTGGAAAGGGATCTATCTGAGAGGTCATAGCTGTAAATGTTACCGCCTTCTCCTCCTCCTCTCAAACTGGTCACTTCTTTAGCGCCTGAGTAACTGATGATTTCGTAGTCTTTTCCCAGGTTCTCACCGAGCCCAAAATATAGCCTAGAGTGGTCAGAGGTTAAAACTAATCCACAAAGACCGTTATGGGGATATTTTCCCGGTGTTTTGAGTTTTATAAGGTTCTCTTTGGAATCTACAGTCCCGTCACCATCCTTGTCATCTAGTCTAAATATTTCAGCGCGTGTGGCAACATAGGTAGAACCTTTTCCATCTGCTTGTATTGACATGGTATGGGTTCCTCCTTCGTAATAGATGTCAGTCTTGTCCGCTTTACCGTCATTGTTCTTATCAGAAAATGCTAGGATCCGGTCATTTTCAGGTCCCTCATAATTATCGGGTCTAAAATGAGTATGGGACTCTATTACGAGGAGTCGACCTGACTGGTCAATTGTGCAACCGATCGGGGTAGAAATCATTGAATTATCGGCAAAGAGTTCGAGTTTAAAGTTAGGGTCAAGGGACTTAGGAACTTCTGCGAATCCACTAAGAGGAAAGCCCAGTATTGCAAATAGAGGTAAGAAATTTTGTAGTTTCATATTTAGTTATTTCCGCTTACAGGGTTTACTCGATAATTGATTCCTTTCTTGAATGAGACTGAATAGTCTGAGAATTTTTTATTTGGCTCAGGATAATCAGTGCTCACAAATTGAGCTCCACTCGAGAGAGCTTTGTCTCTTCTAGAAGTATCATTTTTTCGTGCTTCCCGAGTATCAGAATCTGCTCTTGTGCGGACCATGAAACCTGATTCGACTAATCGTTTTATCTGCGCATGGGCTCGGATGGGATCATTGAGCTTAAAGAACGCAGCGCCCGGGTCATTCTCACCGACACTAGCAAATAGGAGTCTTCCTTGGAGTGATGGATTCTTAGCTACATACATGTCGCGGATTCTACCGCCATTATCGAGTCCGAACATGACTTTTCCTCTAGCGCTATCAAGTGAAGGCCATCCTGTTTTAAGGACTGCCTCTCTGAGTGTTTTGAACGTTCCTCTGACTGAGTCCGGAGTAATAATTTGGTGTCTTTTAAATATACTGAGGATTTCTTTTTCGACTCCTTCAAGTAGCGAGCGAGTAAATTGAACCGGTTTCTTGGCAAGGGGGACTGGACTCTTATCTTTCATTTCAAGAAGTATAAAGACAGGAACATGTGAGGGTGTCTTGTCTGACCATGCTTTAATTTCTTTTAATGCCGAAATGAGGGTAGGTGTCGTAGTGAGATAATCGACTGCCGAGTCATGGAGGACCTTAAATCCAGGTTTCTCCATTTCCTTACTGAACATGACCGGAGCATTGAAGCCAAGTAAGTTAGTCGCTTTCTTTCTTGAATAGTGGCCTCCTTTTGGATCAGCAAAAATATCCAACTCAAAGTGACGAACTCCAAGCCTCTGTAACTGCTCAGTGAGCGGTCTGTGCGTGTACTCAAGGGAATCTTTAAGCCCACGGTTGATAATGCCTATCCTACTAAGATTTTCAGCAGGAAGAGCGATATGGTATGAGTTGTGAGTTCCAATGAGCTGAATCTGATTGATTTGTGTTGGTCCTTTGCCCTCAGCAAATAAGCAATTGATCGATATAAAAATCGATAATGCTGCGGTCGTACCGAATCGAACGAGGACCATAGGGTTATAGATTATTAAATCTTAGAGTTTCTTGATCTTAATATTTCTGTAAGCAACAAGGTGCCCATGGTCCTGAAAACCTATATGCCCTTCTCTCTTGAAGTCTTTCAATGGAGTCTTGTATTTGTTCTTGGACCCGTCCGGATTTTTATTAGGTTCTGTCCATTTGTTCAGATCCATTCCGTTAATAACTTCACCATTCATTTCCACAGTAATCATATTATCCTTCGCAGTAATTTTGACTTTGTTCCAACCGGTCGTTGCATTATTTTTCTTTGGAGGAACCAGATCATAGAGAGCGCCTACCGAGTGCTTGTTTGGGCCGTTAGGTTTCTCAACCTGAACCTCTATTCCAGTCTGTACAGGGCTCTTTGGGTTGTCTGTTCTAAAAAAGATCCCACTGTTTCCCGTTGTCTTGAATTCTAGTGAGAGAACGAAGTCACCGAACCTTTCCTTGCTCCATATATCGCCAGTTTTCTTTTGACCTTGGAGTGTGCCATCAACGACTTCCCACTTGGATTCTTTGCCGTTGCGGTCCTGCCAACCTGTTAGGTCCTTGCCGTTGAAGAGTG
>SHBV01000084.1 GCA_004211885.1 Verrucomicrobiaceae bacterium | reverse complement strand
CATGACAGAGGGGACTGTTGTGAAGTGGCTTGTCAAAGTTGGTGATAAAGTCGATGTGTCTGATCCATTAGCAGAAATTGAGACTGATAAAGCAACGATGGAAATGGTTGCTTTTGACGAAGGAATAGTTGGGGCTATTTATGTAGAGGAGGGAATCACTGCGCCATTAGGTGAAGTTTTGGCTGTGATCGTAGAAGAAGGAGAAGAAGTGCCTGACAAACCTGCAAGCATTGCGGCATCAGAATCTGAGCCTGAAGAAAAACCAGAACAGGCCAAAGAGGATCAAGACCATAAACCTACATCCAAGTCTGATGAAGAGAAACCCTCTGAGTTAGTAAGCGATGCAAGGATCAAAGCCTCTCCATTGGCAAAAAAAATAGCTAGCTCTAAAGGCATTAATTTATCTGAAGTGAAAGGCACGGGCCCAGGCGGTAGAATTGTCAAAAAAGATATAGAAAATCATACAGTCTCAACTCGCACCACTGATGTACCGACACGTCAAAAATCACAACCTTTAACAAGCGAAGATAAAAGGATTCCTCTCACAGGGATGCGCAATATTATTGCCCAACGTTTGTTGGAATCAAAGACACAGATTCCACACTTTTATCTTAACGTTGAATTTGATGCTGCGCCCCTAATGAATCTAAGAAAACAGGCAAATTCCGCTGCAGAAGAAGGAGATAATAAGTTCACAGTAAATGATTTCATTCTTAAAGCAGTCTCAAATGCCGCTTCTTCCGTGCCTGAGGTTAATTCTTCCTTTGATGGAGACTCCATTATTCAGTATGGATCTGTTAATCTTTCTGTGGCGATTGCCGTTGAGGATGGATTAGTCACACCAGTAATACGTGACGCTCAGGAAAAGAGCCTCCTCGAGATTAGTTTATCGGTAAAAGATTTAGCGCAGAGGGCACGCGCTAAAAAACTATCACCCGATGAATTTGCTGGAGGAACAATAACCGTTTCAACTTTAGGCGCTTATGGCATTGATAGTTTTGATGCTATTATTAATCCTCCTCAGGCCGTGATTCTATCTATTGGCAGTATCAAAAGTACGCCAGTAGTTGATGAAGAAGGGAAACTTGTGGCTGGCCTGCGCATGAAAGTCGGAATGAGCTGCGATCACCGGGTGGTTGATGGTGCGGTAGGCGCAAAGTATCTTGCAGAGCTCAAAAGACGCATCGAAAATCCAGCCAGTATGTTAATTTAGGATGGGCCTATTTAGTCGTTATTCAAATTGAATCAAAGAGACCGAAGGAAATTTAGAACCAAGGAACGTTCTTTTTTAGAAAGGTTAGAGTATGCCTTCTTGGCAGAAAAGCCCTCCCCACCATGCCACATAATAGCCTCTTGAAGATTTCTAGCTCTGCCATCATGAAGGAAAAAGACATTCCCATTCACAATTTCAGTTAGTCCTATTCCCCAAAGAGGAGGAGTTCTCCATTCTTTTCCAGACGCTTTTGCATGATTTATTCCATCAGCCAAACCATCTCCCATATCATGTAAAAGCAAATCAGTATAAGGCCTGATGGTTTGATTTTCTAATTCATTAATAGCCAAATTTGAACCGGTTTTTAAGGTTTGAACATGGCATTTTGCACATCCAATTTGCACAAATATTTCTTCACCTTTCCGTATCGTTTCTGCTTCTGGGTCTCTTTGTGCAGGAGGAGCCAATGTTCTAAGATATGTTACAACCCGCTCCAGTTTTGAATGATCAATATCCGGGCCCTCATTATCTTTATTACGTTTAATGATCTTTTCTTGCTTGCTAGCAAAGTCCTCCTTGGGGTGAATGCTACTAGTAATCCCCATGTCCCGAAGAAAAGCTATAGCAGTTTGAAGCCTTAAACTGGGTTGATTAGCCTTCCATCCAAATCGCCCAAGTTCAATTTTTCCATTTTCTTCATTCAGCACATAATTAACTTTTCCTGAGATCCCGTCTGCATCTTTATCATCCGGATCTGCAAGATTTAATATGGTATTTTTATCAATAGATTCCAATAGACCTAATCCTACTAAGGGCTGGGCCAATCTAGGACCTAACAATATTTGAGGATGAGGCTCCCCATAAACTGGATTTGCCACTAATGTGTATTTGGGTTTTCGAAGAGAAACCGTTTCGCCATTTGAAAGAGTTTCGTTTATTATTTCATATTTGATTTTGACTTTACCTTCAGGCTCGACGCCCGGCGCAGCATTTATAGCGAGTTGCAGACCAAGGGTTGGATCGCCATCGGGCATTCCTGGAACATTAAGTCTAAACACTAGTCCGATACCGGACTTATTATTTTGTGGGGGCGCTCCACGCCCATCACGGACATGACAGCCGGAGCATGACCGAGCATGATAGAGTGGTCCTAATCCATCACGAGCCGTAGTGGAACTTGGCGCAAATACCCAATTTTTATTGAAAAAAGAATTTCCGACAACATGAGCCCGACGGTTGATTCTTGTGATATTGGCTAATGGCAAACCAAAGGCATCCGGCCCCTTTTGGAAAACAGTTGTTTTCCCACCGCTTAGGACTGTTTCAGCCTTACTTATAAGAGAAAAGACCGTGAAGAGACTAAGAAAAAGAAATAAGATTATCTTATAAGAATTCACAGGAATTATGGTTCTGGCTCCTTAGAAACATTAATGCCAGAATTTTTAGCTATTGTGACAAAACCATCTGCTACATTTTCTAATTCTTCAATTAAGTTGATGATGGCCTTCCTTGATTCAGAGCCGTCTTTTGCAAGAATGGCTTGATCGAATGGTGTCGGAATGGCCTTGGATTTGCCTAAAGCTGACATTAAGGCTTTATCTATTTTAGAACCGAGCGCAGGATCCTGATCAGTAGCAAGCGCCCGGATCCCAGGACCTTCAATTTTTGTTCCATCTAGAGCCTTATATGTTCCTGACCAAACGTTGATGATGCCCACAATATCATAGATAGCATCATTATGAGTGGTATCACTGAAGCAAGAATGCTCATCTTCCTGTGCTCTCGATTCATATGCTACCAATAACCTTTCCCCGGCCAATTCAAAACCACTCAATAAAGTCATGCCTGATAAAATTTTTTGAATGGCTACTAGTGAATCTTCTTTAAGAAAATTAGACCTATAGTTTGCCTTTGATGGCACCCATTCGTTGACGAGACTTTCAAGGTTTTCCAATAATAGGGAAACTGTAATCTTAAGAAATTCTTTCCTTCGCTCAGCATTGGCAGCGGTTGTGTAATCTGTGTGAGGCCGTTCGCCTGGCCCATTGGTCTGAAAATCTTGACCCCAGAGCAGAAACTCGATGGCATGATAACCACAACTAATATTTTCTTCTCCGTCCTTCTCATTTAAACTTATCAAAAGATCCTTAGTGATTTCAGGATAAGCTTTATCGTCATTAATGATTCCTGAATCCGGAGCCCCTTTGACATAGTCCACATAAGCCTCGTCCATTGGCCAGGCGTTAAGTAGCCCCTCAGGGCCATCTTCATCATCTATGGGGCCTCCATAAAATCGATAAACTTCAGTTTGTAAGTAAGGTAATCTTGCACTTATCCAGCTTTCCTTTGCAGCTATAAAACTTTGTTCAGAAGGCGAATCGAGAAATTCATTAATCGATTTGCTCATTTCCTTTGCAGCCGCATGTGAATCTACATAAGTGGCATATACTATTTCTGAATAAGTTTTTACTACCTGAGCAAGATCTAGATTTTCAACCTTGGCAGAAATATTTTTTTCTGGAGAACAGGAAACCAAATAAACGGTCAGAAAGCCCAAGACAATGAAACGAAAGATAATAAACATGATAATGATTATCAATATCGCTCCAATAATTTAAATCATCAAATCAAAAACCGTCTAAGCCACAACCCCATCATTATCATCATCAAACATAATAAGTTTCCTCAAATGAAGGTTTTCAGGGTTTTCTATATTGGGATCAGATTCGATTAATGTGGAAGAAAGGGACCGGGCCTGTTTGACCAGTTCTGTTTCTGTGATCAAATCACCGAGCTTGAGTCTATCAATTCCGCTCTGTGCCTTGCCGAGTAATTCACCTGGACCCCGCAACTTAAGATCCGCTTCAGCTATAACAAATCCGTCTGAGCTTTGTTCGAGAACCCCAAGTTTTTCTTTTGCTTCGCCGGTCAATTTGCCCGTCATGAGAACGCAATAACTGTTGTGCTCCCCTCTCCCGATCCTGCCCCTGAGTTGATGAAGTTGTGCTAATCCAAATCTTTCAGCATCGAAAACATACATGATTGTAGCATTGGGCACATCAACGCCCACTTCTATGACCGTAGTAGAAATGAGAACATGAATAGCACCATCCCTGAACCGGCCCATGATAGAATCTTTTTCATCAGGAGCAATCCTGCCATGCAATAATTCACATTTGAAGGGTGATAAACTTTCTGACCACTTTTGGAATTCACCTTCGACAGAACCAACCTTAATTTTTTCAGAATCTTCTATCAGAGGATAAACGACATAGGCTTGACGCCCTTCACCAAGTTTAGTTTTAAGGAACTTAACGGAATCCGAGAGGTGCTTCTTTGATTGCCGAACATAGGTGCTAATTTTACCTCGTCCGGGTGGCAGTTCATCTATTACAGAAACATCCAAATCGCCGTACACAGTGAGTGTTAAGGTGCGGGGAATTGGAGTAGCAGTCATTACAAGAACATCAGGACAGGAGCCCTTATTAATCAATTTTTGTCTCTGATTCACCCCAAATTTGTGTTGTTCATCAATGACAACAAGACCAAGCCTTTGAATATTTGATGAGCCATATAAAAGGGCATGAGTGCCTATAATCACACTAGCTGAATTTTTTTTAAAGAGAGGCAAATCAGAATCTGTTTTCTTTTTTGCAGTACATAAACCAACATTGATTCCAAGGGGTTCCAGCCATTGGGAAAGTACCGCATGATGCTGCTCGGCCAATATTTGGGTTGGGGCCATCAGCGCAGCGTCAGAACCCGCTTCTATGGCAAGCAAAATAGCACAAACAGCTACTAGGGTTTTCCCGGATCCAACATCTCCCTGGAGGAGTCTGTTCATTGGTTTTGGAGAAGCAAGATCAGAGCGTATTTCATCCACGCAACGGGACTGGGCAGAAGTCATTTTAAAGGGCAGCGAGGAAAGTAATTTTGATAGCAATTTTCCAGAGCCACAATTTGCAGATCCGGGCAACGCATCATGCTGTGCTTTTCTGTAGGCAACGTTGAGTTGCAAAATAAAGAATTCCTCGCAAGCCAATGCCTGCCTTGCCGCTGCCAGGTCATTATCTGAGGCCGGGAAGTGAATGGTACGAAGAGCTTTGATTCTGGACATTTCTACAAGGTCGTTGGGAGGTAATATTTCAGGGAAACCGTCCTTCTCTAAATTTTCAATGATGTCGAAAAGAGCTTCTCTTAATGGCCTTTGGCTAATGCCGCTTGAGAGTGGATATATAGGTGTAATGCGATCAAGATGAATGCCCGAGTTCGCATTGTCGGCATCAACAATTTCAAATTCCGGATGATCAATTATCAAACGTTTACCGCTCTTTTTAACTTTTCCGTAAACTATAATTTTGTGACCGACTATGATCATCTTGTGAATAAAAACCATGTTAAACCAACGCAATGTGATTTGATTTAACCCTGCCCCTTCTGAGTCACTTATTAGAGCTTCAAAAAAGCGGCGCCTTCCAAAGAACTTTTTTGAAGAATCAATAACTTCACCCTTAAAGCATATTGGAGATTCCGTAGGTTCATAAGGAAATTCATTGAACTGTTCACGGTTTTCGTACCTCTTTGGATAATGTGAAAGTAGATCATTTACTTTCGTATATCCAATTTTTGTAAGATTCTTAAGAAGCTTTTTATCCAGTGAAGCTATTTCATCGATAGGAGTTTCCGCGCTGAAAGACATGCAGTGTTTTAGCTAATGGCCGAACGAATGGCTTTAATATTCATTTGTATACTGATCTTTCCTCTGAAATCATTTCGCAGAACCGTGAAAGCAATATCCCAGGGAGGCCTAGGAAGATCATAGTCAGTTCCATTGAAATAAATAGCATCACAAATAGAATCACGATGGCGCAGAGTCATCCTAATGTGTTTCTCTTTAAGAATTCTTGGCTCGGAGGTTGGAGTGACTCCGCGGCAGAATAGCAAAGGTTCTGGATTTTCACATCCAAATGGTTCGAGCTTTATATAATGATCGAGTAAATCCAGATGCAATTCACTGAGGGGACATTCAGCGTCCAACCTCAGTTTTGGGGTGAGGCAATCCTGATCACTATTTGAAGAAACATGATCACAAAGGTGGTCATGGAAAGCCTTTAATTGATTCTCATGAATGGAAATTCCTGCAGCCATATGATGACCACCACCAGATATAAGGAATTGGCGACCACTGTTAATGATATCAATTAATGAAATCCCCTCAATGCTTCTGCCACTCCCCTTTCCAATACCATCCTCATTAATGGCAATGACAAATACTGGCCGATGAATTTTTTTTGAAATGCGAGATGCGACGATACCTACGACGCCAGGGTGCCATCCTTGTTTTCCCAGCACGATTCCCATATTATTTGTGCCGTACTGACCACTATCAATCATTTCAAAGGCCTCAGCAGTGGTCCTTCGTTCCAGATCCTGTCTTTGACGATTTCGTTCCTCCAACGCATCCGCCATTCTCATAGCTTTAGCCGAATCAACGCACAGGAGTAATTCAAGAGCCTTTCCTGCAGTATCAACTCTTCCCGCTGCATTTATGCGTGGCCCGATACGGAAACCAATGTCCATAGCACTGTAAGGGGGGCGAATATTAGCTAATTCAATGAGTGCAGCGAGCCCAGCATTTTTGGTTCTTCCCAGTTCAACTAATCCACGCTTCACCAGGGCACGGTTTTCATCAATCAATGGTACCAGATCTGACACTGTTCCGACAGCAACCAGATCAAGAAATTCTCGCAAATCAAATTCCTCTAATGGACGGCGCTTCAAGAGAGCGTGGGCAAGTTTAAATACAATGCCAACACTACAAAAATAATCATAATTGTAGTCTGAAAGATCCCTAGTGGCCTTAGGGTTTACTAGAGCACAACAATCAGGCGCACCTAGGGGCGAAGCTTCATGGTGGTCTAAAATAATAGTTTCAACATCCTTTCCATTGAGCCAGGAAATTTCTTCATTTGAAGTTGTTCCGCAGTCCACAGCTATAATTAAAGAGGGCGAAAATTCATCCAAACAACGGGTCAATGCATTTAAAGAAAGCCCATACCCTTCTTCGATTCTATGAGGTAAGAACGGGATCGACTCGTTCCCATAAGCTGCAAGAATTTTTTTGAGCAGTGTCACTGAAGTGACTCCATCAACATCGTAATCGCCATAAATGACAATGGACTCTCTTTTGTCTATTGCTTTAAGGACACGATCAACAGCCGAATGCATGTTCGGTATCTCAAAGGGGTCACTTAGCGTATTTAGTTTTGGATTCAAATATGCTTGGCTATCATTGACTGTATTGATGCCACGGACATTCAAAATGGCCTTAATTACAGAAGGCATGTCATTACTTGGTATATCAGCACTATCAGGATCTGGAAGGATCCACTTACGAGCATCAAGTTTATCCTTGTTCTGTTGCGACACTTAGCGTTTTAGCTTTAAAAAGTTAATTTTTGGTCTCGTTTTCTTTAAAACCTATTAGCTTTTGAAATTCTTGGAGAGGCGCATCAGGACCAAGATATTTAGTGCCCCCCTTATAACTCTGCGTCAAGATTAAGCCCCGACCATCGAGCACAGCTAAGCTAGGTACACCTCTCACTGACACTGATTTGAGAAACTTTAAGGTTGTTAAATCTGCGAAGCGGATAGCAGGCCATGGCATTTTTTGTTCTACCATGTAATTGAGCATTTCCTTTTCTGAATCATCGCGGCTCACAAAAATAACTTCGAAATTCGCATTCTCCTTTTTTGCTTTTGTGTAAAACTTAATTAACTCAGGAGTGAATTTACGACAATTTGGACTCCAATTTGCTGAATAGTAAAAAAGAAAATGATCAATGGCTTTTTCAGGGTCGAGCGCATGGCCTTGGAAAGAACCCTGATCTACAGAAACAAGCTTACCCGCAAGTTCTTTAGCGATGATCACGGTCCCCGGTACCCTTGGAGTCTTTTCAGTCTGTGCGATAGAATTTCCGATCATGGCGAGCAGAATGATAATGGTGTTTGTTACCGCGTTATTCATATGTAGAAACTTTAATTATATTTAAATTAATTTTAGAGGTCTAACCTTTTTCATTTTGTGGCTATTTTTCTGGTAGCTTTGGTGCATGAGGGCCTTGCTGATATGAGTCACGGACAAGAAAATAAAAAATAATGCCGATAATAACCGTTCCTAGGCCCCACAAAGATTCCATTGGGCGAGTTTCTATCAATCGCCACTCCACATAAACGGCCATGCATAAAAATAAAATTGGAGTCAGCGGATAGCCGAGGCAGCGATAGGGCCGGTCCATGTCAGGTTTCTTGATTCTTAACCATATGACTCCGGCAACCGCGGCGGAGAGTGAGAGATTTAAGACAAATTCCAAATAGACAATGATTTGTTCAGGATCCACGCTCAGGAGCATAACGAAGGCAATGCAGGACTGAAATAGTACTGCATTCACGGGAATTTTGCTTTTATTGGTCTTGGCAAAGAAACGCAATTTGCCATAGTCCTGACCAATCATCTGTGTGACACGGGGCCCGGCCCAAGTCATCGCGCTGACAGCAGAAATTAATCCGAACGCGATGAGCCCACCGATTAGGTTCCCCCCTGACTGACCGAAAATGTACCTTGCCGCAATGAGTCCGACTTCTTCCTTACCAACCATTTCACTTTTCGGCGTACTGACGATAAATGCAATATTGATAAGCAAGTAAAGGAGCAGGACCGAAATGGTACCAACAAGCAATGCTCTGGGTATGTTCTTTGAGGGATTTTTGATCTCACCGGCTACGTAAGTTGCAGCGTTCCAGCCAGCAAATGCATAATTTACGTAGAACAGGGCGACTGCAAAAGTGGAACTCAAAATGATATTTTTTTCTACTTCAAAGGGACCAGGGGCAAAGTCCCAGGATCCCGCGTCGCCCATTGTAATTCCGCAAACTGCTAGGAGAAGAACTAGGCCAAATTTAAGAGCTGTCATAATGATCTGGAATGCACCTCCCACTTTTAGTTTGAGGAGATGCACCGAGGTCACCGCGATAAGCATTATGGCAGCAGGAACTTTTCCTGATTCATCGCCGATTCCTGTCGATTGCACAAAGTAAGTACCAAAAATCCCACACGTAGCAGCGATGGGTGCAGCAAACCCAACTGTCACTGAAATCCAGCCCGCAAGAAAACCAGCACTTGGATGATAGACTGATGAAAGGAGATGATATTCTCCTCCGCACCGTGGCTTACTTGCTACTAGCTCCCCATAGCACAGGGCTCCGCAAATGGCATAGATTCCACCGATGACCCAAAGGAGCAGAATAGAAAAATTGCTTGAAACATCGTTGAGTTGATAGCCCAGACTCGTGAAGACCCCAATACCAACCATGTTTCCAATCACAATGGCTGCTGCTGCTGGCCAGCCCGGAGCGTCTCCAGAAACCTTTTCATTTTGAATGGTATTTGCCATATTTCGTGATCCGCGAATTTAACCTAGTAATTAGAGTGTAACGAAGTCTTTACTAAAAGTTATGTGGATTACTCTCGCATCATTGATTTAAAGAGCATTATCCTAAGGTATGATGATGCGGATAATTACATTTTTCATTATTAATTTGGTTTTTCTCTCAATTTCTGGATTAGCGGAAAACAAAGATCATTGGCCCAGGCTACGGGGTCCTCAGGCCAATGGACTGCCCAATAACCCGAACCAAAAGGATCTGCCCGTTAAATGGTCAAAGACAGATAATGTTTTATGGAAAACAGATGTGCCCGGAATGGGTTGGTCATCACCAGTGATCTGGGGGGACAAGGTATTTGTTACCAGTGTTGTCAATGATAAGGCCGAGGACAATGTAAAGCCTAGGGCCGGACTTTACTTGGGCCGGGGACGGCGAGGCGTGCCTTCCGGAAAGCATCACTGGATGGTCTATTGTATGAATTTGCAGACCGGGAAAGTTCTATGGAAAAATGAAGCACACACTGGCGAACCTCCAGTGGGCCGGCACCCTAAGAGCACTTATGCCGCAGAGACCCCCGTGACGGATGGCAAAAGATTGTACGTCCTCTTTGGGGACCTTGGCCTTTGGTGCTATGACCTGAATGGCAAAATTTTATGGAAACATAAAATAACACCTAAAAAAACTATGTTTGATTACGGCGCGGCAGCTTCGCCGGTCCTTCATAAGAACCAAGTCATTTATGTTTATGACAATCATGAGCAATCCTACATTGCATCATTGGATACAGAAAAGGGTACGGAAAATTGGCGAGTGATGAGGAAAGAGAAAAGTACCTGGGCAACTCCTTTAGTTTGGCAGACCAAGGACCGGACCGAGATCGTCGTTCCGGGCAAGAAAAAGATCCTTTCCTATGGCCTGGACGGAAAATTACTTTGGGAGCTCTCTGGAAGGATGTCTAATCTGGTCATTCCTTCACCCTTTGTGATCGATGGCCTTCTATATGTGACATCAGGCTACTTTGCGGATCCTCACCGCCCGGTTTACGCGATCAGGCCCGGCGCGTCCGGGGACATTTCCCTCAAAGAGGATCAGAACTCCAACGATTTCATTCAATGGTACCAGCCAAAGGGCGGGCCTTATAATACGACTCCCGTCGTATACAATGACATCTATTATCTGCTACTCGATCAGGGCATGATATCTACCTATGATGCCAAGACCGGCGCTAAACTTTATGACCGGGTACGCTTTCCAAGAGGAGCTTCATTCACCTCTTCTCCTTGGGCCTATAAGGATAAAGTTTTTTGCCTCGCTGAAAATGGTAAGACTTATGTTTTGAAGGCAGGAAAAGAATTTGAAATTCTGCACGTGAATGACCTTGATGATTTGTGCATGGCCTGCCCGGCAATCATTGATGGGAAACTTTTAATTCGTACTCAGGGCTCAATTTACTGTATTTCTGGGTAGAAATAATCGATACAAAGGGCACGACATTAGCAGGTGGATGAACTCATTAAGGGGATTATTTTTACTCTATTTAGCAATATTTTCTAATTATTGGCAGTCTGCAGAGGCAGAGAAGAATAGGCCCAATATTATAATTCTTGTTGCCGATGATCTGGGCTGGGCCGATGTCGGTTATCACGGTTCTTCGATAAGGACCCCAAACATTGATCGACTCCAGAGGCAGGGCATTGAGCTGGATTTTCACTATGTGGCTCCAATGTGCACCCCTACAAGGGCAGGGCTTTTGACCGGACGTTACTGGTCACGATTTGGTAATACCAAGCCCAGCAATGAGAGGGTCCTACCATGGGACACTATGACGTTGGCCAGGGCACTCAAGGGTGCCGGTTATAGGACTGCAATCAGTGGAAAGTGGCACCTGGGCTCGAAGCCTGAATGGGGTCCTCGCAAATTTGGTTTTGACCAGTCATACGGATCATTGGCGGGTGGAATTAATCCATGGAATCACCTTTATAAGCATGGTCCATACACCAGGACCTGGCACAGGAATGATAAACTCATTGAAGAAGAGGGTCACGTGACGGATCTCCTGACCCGTGAAGCGGTCCGTTTTATCAAAGAGAAAAAGAAAGATCCTTTTTTCCTATATGTGCCATTCACTGCTGTCCATACCCCATTCGATGAACCGCCCAAATGGCTAGGAAGGGTCGATAATAT
>SHBV01000083.1 GCA_004211885.1 Verrucomicrobiaceae bacterium | reverse complement strand
TTCGTGCAATTCAGCGATAAGGCCATCAATTGTGTGTTCCTTGAACCGTTCAAGTTTTTGAAATCCCTCGCTTTGCATGAATTTGCCATCAACAAATAGTGTTCCAATTCCCTGCCTCTGAGCCCAGGCAGCAGTGTCAGTGTGGAACCCTTTTCTTCCTCTAACTAATGGCGATAGAAGTTTTACTGGGCCCAACTTCAAAACTTTTTTTACTGACGATATGATTGAATTTTTACTTTGTTTATCGACCGAAACGCCACAATCTGGGCAATATTGCGTTCCAACCTTTGCAAATAAAAGACGAAGAAAATGGTAAATTTCTGTGACTGTGGAAACGGTTGATTTTCCTCCTCCTCTGCTAACGCGTTGTTCGATAGCTACTGTGGGTGGGAGTCCATTAACTTGATCAACGTCCGGCCTTTCCATCTGCTGAACAAATTGCCGTGCATATGCTGACATGCTGTCGAGGAATCTGCGTTGCCCTTCGGCAAAAAGAATATCAAAAGCTAAGGTCGACTTACCAGAACCTGAGAGTCCAGTGATCACGGTGAAAGTGTCATGAGGAATGTCAATTTTGAGATTCTTCAGATTATTTTCCCGAGCTCCACGGACACTGATTATATTTTTCGGAGGCTCTTTGGATTCAATGGGCTTCAGTAAATTTTTTGATTTATGATCACGCCATAAAAATTTCCCTGTATAACTTTTCGTTTCTTTTTTAATCTCTTCGGGTGTACCAACTGCGATTATTTCTCCTCCTTCAGATCCCCCTCTCGGTCCAAGATCAATCACGTGATCGGCACATTTAATCACTTCACAATTATGCTCTATGACTAAAACAGAATGACCATCATCGACTAATCGCTGAAAAACGTTCAATAATATTTTAATATCATCGAAGTGCAGTCCGGTCGTAGGCTCATCAAAAAGAAGTAAATCCTTAGCGTGATTCTTATCTTTCTTTTTAGGTTTATTTTTCAGTAAGTGTCCGACCAGCTTAAGTCGCTGGCTCTCTCCACCACTCAGAGTATTAATGGGCTGACCAAGTTTAAGATACCCCAGCCCCACATCCGCTAGAGGTTTTAAATCAGCAACAACTCGAGTCGCTTTTTTATTCTCAATTGTTTCAAAAAAATGAATCGCAGATTCTATCGTGAGATCCAATACGTCGTGTATTGATTTACCCACTAATTGAAATTCCAATACTTCGGAACTATACCGTTTACCCTCACATTCTGGGCATTTTACATAAAGATCAGAAAGGAATTGCATTTCTACTTTCTCAAAACCATTTCCCCAACATCGGCCACAACGCCCTGCTCCCGAATTAAAACTGAAGTATCCTGGGAGATGACCAGCACTCTTAGCTTCGGGTGTTTCAGCAAAAAGTTTTCTTATATGTTCAAAGGCTCCCACGTACACGACGGGCGTTGATCTGGGATTGCGCGAAAGTGGCGACTGATCAACTAATACTACTTGCCCGAGCCCGCTCTGGCCTGCGATAGAATGCACTTTACCGGGCAACTCCTCGGTACTCTCGCCCCTTTCACGAATCAGATTAAGGTAAATGACATCATGAACTAGTGTCGATTTTCCCGAACCTGATACACCAGTCACACAAACAAAAAGGCCAAGAGGAATTTCTAAGTCTATATTCTTTAGATTGTTCTGCTCTGCTCCTCGAATCTTTAAGAAATTTCCTTTCTTAGGTTTTCTCCTAGTACTTGGTATAGGAATACTTTTATCCCCAGAAAGATAATCCAAAGTGAGAGAACTTATTTTTTCTCTGCCCTTCTCATATTCTGAGATGGGTCCTACGTATACCAAATCTCCACCATGTTCTCCTCGTCCAGGACCAATATCAACGAGATGGTCAGCTGCTCTAATAATGCTCTCCTCATGCTCAACGACCAATACCGTATTCCCCGCATCTCGCAGATCATTCATAACATTGATTAATTGATCAATGTCTTTTGGGTGCAAGCCAATGCTAGGTTCATCAAGAACGAATAGTGTATTTACCAATGAAGCGCCTAAACATGTTGTAAGATGCACTCTCTGCATTTCACCTCCTGAAAGGGATCTCGCTGAGCGGTCCAATGTCAGATATCCAAGACCAACGCGGCTCAAATATTGCAACCTTGAACCAACTTCCTCCCACAGAAGAAGGGCAGTCGGATCTAAATTTGAAAGCTCTACTAGTTTAGATTTTTTTCCGTTCCATAAATTTAACAGAGCAGAAATCGGCAACTGCCAAAGATCAGGCAAAGTATGATTGCCAATTTTATAGTTTAAAGCGTCAGGTTGTAATCGCGTTCCTCGGCAAGCAAAACATGTTGTATATGATCTGTAGCGGCTAAGGAAAATCCTCACATGCATTTTGTATGATTTTCTTTCTATCCAGTCGAAAAAACCTTTCACTCCATACCATAGACCTTGTTCCCAATTCGATTCCGGATCACCACGTTCACCATAAAGAACCCATTCTCGGTCCTTCTTGCTTAATTTTTCATATGCCAAATCGACATTTACCCCTCTCAACTTCGCGCATTGAAGTAAATCGGTCTGGCACTCTGATCCCCGCTCTCCCTGAAATGCTTTCACGACACCTTCACTAATTGAAAGTGACTGGTCAGGTAATGCACGGTCAAGATCAATGCCTAATGTTCTCCCAAATCCGCGGCACTGAGGGCACGCTCCTAAGGGGCTATTAAATGAAAATAGACCAGGGGACGGATCCCTTAAAGTCATTCCGCAAGGCGCGCATTGCTTCCCACTCGAAAAGGACCATTCTTTGGCAGATTCAGAATCAATTAATTGTATCGTTCCTTTACCAAAAAGAAATGCGGTTTCGATAGCCTCATTTAATCGGGCAATATTCTTTGAGCCCTTGCTGATTTTAATTCTGTCCTGAACAACATTAACAATTTTTGGTAATGTCTTTTTAGGATAATCTTCAGGTTCATCGGTTCTATACAAATTGCCCCATACCCATATTCTCAAATAACCCTGTGCACTTAGTAACTGGAAAAATTCGGGCGGTTTCATTTGGCTTGGAACCGGAACCCCAAACCCAATCAGAACAGATTTTCCAGCTAAATTCACATTAGCGAATTGAGTTACTGACTCAGCATTATCCTCAAAAATTTCTTCTCCACACTCTGGGCAATATGGTACCGAAATATGAGGAAATAATACCTTCAAATAATCATTAATGCCCGTGAGTGTTCCTACCGTCGATCGTGTTGTTCTTACAGTATTGCCTTGTTCAATAGCAATTGATGGAGGAATGCCATTAACTTCTTCAACTCTTGGCTTATCCATTCGCTCAAAGAACTGACGCGTATAAGGAGAAAAAGTTTCTATGTATCGACGCTGTCCCTCAGCATATAGTGTCTGGAATGCTAATGATGATTTTCCGCTACCGCTGGGGCCAGTAACAACGATTAGTTTCCCGAGAGGCAAATCCAAATCAAAGCCTTTCAGATTATTCTGCCGCACTTCACGTAATGAAATAATGCCCCTATGCCGTGATTGCTTAGCATTTTTTAGGGTCTTTTTTTTCACTTTGCTGTGCCTTGGCATTCTCTATAAATTAATACTTATATTTAGCATTAAAGGATCTAATTAATTTACATTAACGGGAAGCATTTTACTCGGTCGTTTGCGTTTTGTTTGTATATGGTCTAAGCGTTTTGTGGTTTCAATATGGACAATGCTTTAAATGGAGAGGACCGAAAAGTCTTTATTCGACTTGAGGGAATACACAAAGAACTCGGAACGCAACATGTTCTTCGGGGCGTAGATCTCGAGATTTTCTCAGGGGAGACTATAGTTTTAATCGGTGCCAGCGGTGGCGGAAAAAGCGTTATTCTTAAACATATAACAGGACTCATGCGCCCTGACAGTGGCCGCGTCATTATTGGTAATCAGGACATCAGTAAAATCAACGAAAAGGGACTTGCTGTTATACGACAAAAGATAGGAGTCCTTTTTCAAAATGGTGCGCTCTTCGACTCTATGAGTGTCGGTCAAAATGTGGCTTTTCCTTTGAGGGAACGTGGAGAAAAAAATATTAAAATACTCACAGAAAAAGTGACTAAAGCTCTTAGCTTAGTTGGGCTCGAAGAGCATATAAACAAAATGCCAACGGCTTTGAGTGGAGGGATGCGCAAGCGTGTCGCTCTGGCTCGGGCCATGATTGCTAAGCCTCAATCCATTCTTTACGATGAACCCACTGCGGGCTTGGACCCAGTTTCAACGGGTTCCATTGATTCTTTGATTATTCAGATGCAAAAAGATTACGGAATCACCTCAGTCGTAGTCACTCATGATATGAAATCAGCTAGAAGCATCGCTGATCGAATCGCTTTTTTGCGCAAAGGGTCCGTGTATTTCTGTGGAACTGCTGAAGAAATGGAAGAAAGTGATGATCCTGTCATTACTAATTTTATAAACGGTTACCCGACTGAGGCCCCCTAGCATATTCTCTATTTAGGGTTACATTGCACCAGATCAGCGCTTTAAATAATCGCTGGAAAAATGGAAAGATAATAAAATGAAAGAGAATCGTACTGAACTCTTTGTGGGTTTCTTCTTATTGATAGGTTTGCTATTGCTTGGATTTTTAGTTCTTAAATTTGGTAACTTTGGTGATCGTTTTGAAGAAACGTATTCACTGACTGTTACTTTTGATGATGGTGGGGGTCTAATTAAGGGGACAGATGTCCGTTTGGGAGGTGTTAAAATTGGGAGACTAGCAGATGCTCCATCAGTGAACCTGGAAAATTATGGCGGTGCCATCGTTAACCTAGAAATTTATGATGATTTTCAAATCCCAGAAGGAGCCAAGTTCTCCATTGGAACGAGTGGCCTTTTGGGAGACGCCATGATAGAAATTGAAGTTCCTAATGAGAGGACAGGAAAGTTCATAGCAGCTGGGTCACAAATTAAGGGTGAACGGATCACTGGTCTTGGGGCCCTCGCTTCCTCAGCTGAGTCATTATCAAATAAAGGTCAGGTCGTTCTTGAAGATGTGCGCTCAGCCTTGGGGGACATTGGCAGTGCTGTTGAGAAATTGGATCAAAACATTCTTAGAGAAGAAAACCTTCAGAGTTTCAACCGTGCGGTATCCGAACTGGCTGATGCGCTCGATGCGATAAATAATAAAGTACTTGGCGATGACAATACGAATAATCTCCGTGAACTTTTAGCCAATATGAAAAACGCAAGTATCAAAGTTGATGAAGCGGCTGAAAAAATTGGTCCAATACTTGATAATGGCAGTCAAACAATCAGCGCAATTGAACCTGGACTCAAAAAACTCACTGAAGCGGCTGAAGGAGCCGACAACGCATTTGAAAGAATTAATAATGGTGACGGTATACTAAGTTCAATACTCAAGGATGAAGAAATGAAGAAGGACTTTAAAGGCTTCATAGCAAATCTTCGCCGAAACGGCATTCTATTTTATAAGGACAATTCAAACAAAAATATTGAACCTCCAAATTCTCGTAGAAGGGGTAGCTTCAGTCCCCGTTAAAATAGAGCGAAAGAACTTCATTTTTTATTCGTCAGTTTTATACCACAGCGTATATTTATCCCCCATTGGCTAAGCACATACTGCCATTATTTAAATGTTTGAAACCCTTTTAGTAATAGGAACTCTATTTTTAGCTTATGGTTGCCGCTCATTTGATTTTGTAGCCGTGCGTAAGTTCGGAGCATTTTGCATCATCATTGCAACATTTCTTACAGGATATTTCTTGAGTAGTCATAATGTGATATGGGGCATCGTAACAGCTCTGAGTTGGTTCTTCCTTCCCGGCATTGAAATTATGACGCGTATCCGTAGAATGCGCCTTCCACTAGATAACAAAATGCAGAGCCGGTTCCCACCGAACCGTGATCTTTTCCCTCAGCTAAGAGAATTTACCAATGAAGTAGAAGTGGCAGGCTTTGAACATATACAAGACTCAGGATGGGAATGGGGCGGTGTTGATCGATTCGTTCGCTTTTTTTATGATCCAAATTCTAAAGCTCAAGCAACAATAAATTTAAACAGTCAAAGTCATTTAGCTTTTAATTATATGAGCGTTTCTTCCAGAACTCGAGACGGAAAAATCCTTATGACGTGGAATTACCCTTTCAGCGATGCAATGAAATTGACACCGGACTGTGTCGTTAATTGTGTTCGGGGCATTGGGTCATTTGATGAATTGATTGAAGTCCACCGTAAATTCTTAGATAGCAAAGGAATCATCAAAAGCAACCTTCAAGGAACTGATCCCGATGAACTGGGTAAATTAACGGAAAAGGAAATGCGAAACCAAGTCGATCATAACCTTGATCGTGGTTTGCTTAAATTGTCTGGTAACGGCACTTTCTGCTATTCATGGAAGGGTCTTTTTTTCCTTTGGTATCAGTCCATCAAGGACATGATCCGTTTGTCGTAGATAAATATCAAAAGCAACTATTTATCAGCAATCTCAAGTGCCATTGTCTTGATCGCTTTTAAATCTAATTTGCCAGTGCCTAGATAAGGAAGCTCGTCCACTTTGAAAAATTGATCCGTTTTGGGCTTCCACAAATTGGGAATGTCTGCAGTTCCAAGTTGATCAGTAATTTCCTTAAGATTTTCATGTTCGAGGGTATATAATACGACGAGACGTTCGCCTTTTTTCTCATCCGGTAGCCCCGTAACTGCAAAGGTCTGCTCTGTTAATTCAGCAATTGTATGAAGCAATTCTTCGATCTTAATATGAGGAACCATTTCTCCACCTATCTTACTAAATCTGCTCAACCTGTCAGTGATAGTAATGAAGCCTTCTTCATCAACAGAAGCTATGTCACCAGTATTATACCAACCATCTACCAGAACTTCAGCCGTTAGGCTCTCCTTTCCAAGATAACCCTGCATAATATTAGGTCCTCTGACCCACATCAATCCTGATTCATTAAAGTCGCAAGGTTCTTCCGTTTCCGGATCCACTATCTTAATACTCATGCCCGGTAATGCACGGCCGATGGTCCCTGGACGGTTCCCGGTTTGACTCAAATCGTCAGTAATCAGACTTGGCGTATTAACAGCTACTCCTGGTGAACATTCAGTGCATCCATAAGCTTCTAGGGGTTGGAGTCCAAATTTTTCTTCAAAAGCAATGGCCAAACGTTGAGGTAATTTTTCAGCACCTACGACTACTAGGTTAATGCTCTGCATTTGTTCAGGCTTAATGCCCCTAAGATAAAGCTGCAGAAAAGTTGGAGTCGCTAGAAGCAACGTCAATTTGTAATGTGGAATCAGTTTACCGATCGATCTCGTATCAGTGGGTAAGGGATGGTAAGCTGCGCCCACTCCAATTACTGCAGGTCCAATCAGGGTTGCTGTAAAACCTAGTGAATGAAAAAATGGGAGAACACCAAGGAACCGGTCATCACGCTTAAAATCATAGGCCTGATTCAACTGCATCATATTAGAAACAATATTATAATGACTGAGCATGGCTCCTTTAGGCTCCCCAGTACTACCGCTACTAAAAATGATTGTGGCGATATCATCTAGAGAAGGTGGATTGCCCTGAGCTAGCTTCTTTAATAGAATCCCTCTCGGGCACAAATAGGCCAAGAAAGTAGCACTCATTTTCTCCATGAAGCTTGGATCCTTTGCAATATCTTCTAGGGCAAGCATCGGAACTCCAGGATCAAGCTTGAGCTTTCGAATGACCTTCTCAGATGAAATAACACACTTGATATCACATTGTTGAACGCATGAGCGTATTCCTTCCTCTGAGAGCGTATAGTTCAGATTAACTACCGTCTTGCCCATAAGGATTCCAGCCAGATTAGTCAGTGCTCCACCAACACTGGGCGGGATAAGAATACCAACTTTCTGTTGCCCGTCCCAATCCTTACGCAATCTCTTGATTAAAACAATCACCCCTACAAGTGTGCGCATGTAGCTTAATTTCTTGCCGGAGCTATCAGCAAAAGCCATTCTGGTTCTGGCCCTCCTTGCTGTCCGTACAAAGGCCCTTCCAATCGTTGAAATGCGTCCCTTCCTTTGAGCCCATGCATCGGCTCCCAACGCCACTACTTCTCGTCTAACTTCGGTATTTGATGAATCTGTTGGCATAGGTTTTCCGTAACTTACAGTGACGGGGTATGGTATCTGACGGGGGACTTTCCAGTAAACCTTTTTCTGATGAAAGCTGAAAATACTGCCCCACACATTATCCAAATGAACAGGTATTATTGGAGCATCCTGCTTTCTCATTATGAGTTCCATTCCTTTTTGAAAGGCCAAAGTTTGTCCCCCGATTCTGCTGATTTGACCCTCTGCAAAGATACAAACTAATTCGCCCCCTTTCAGACAATCGCTGGCTTTTTTCAATGATTTTAACAATTCCTTAGGACCAAAATCAGAGGCAATGGGAATGACTCTCAGCATCTTTGCTATGGGTTTGACCCACCACCTATTAAACTGGTCCCTGTGCATGATGAATCGAATGCGACGGCCCGTTGACGCGATCACAAAGAGTGCATCCGCTAAAGATATATGATTGGAAACAAGAAGTGCTCCTCCCCTCTCTGGTAAGTTATTTCTTCCCAGGACCCGGACCCGATAAAGGGTATTTGTTAGTGCCCATAGAGCGAACCTTGCCAGCGAATCCGGTACTAACCAGACTGCATAAATTGTTCCTACGATAGTGGTCAAACCAATGACCCAAAACATCGCTTTTGCATCGATCCCAAGTTGAACCTTGAACAGATAAAAAATTAGTGCGGCTAACCCCATTGCCACAGCAGTAAGCCAACCATTAGCCGCAATGACCGAACCTTTATCTTTTCTGGCTGGAAGTTTTTGAATGAGGGCACTAACCGGAACATTGAAAAAGCCCCCTGAAATACCTAAGCATACCAGTAAAAAACTTATCTGGACGAAATGAAGTTCGAAAAAACCTAGAACAATTGAGCAAATCGCAAGTCCTAATGAACCCAATGGTATCAAGCCGTATTCTACTTTATTTTGGGAAAGGTACCCTGCCGAAACACTACCTATAGAAATACCGATTGCTAGACTTACGCGCATTAGGCTGATCTGAAAATCCGTCAGTTCAAGGTCCTTACCAAAAACGACTAATGTAGGTTCATAGAGCGCAGCGACTAACCAAAAGTAAATGCTACCCATAATCGCGAGCCCTAATACTCTGTTCTTTCCTGCTTCCCTAAGATTATGAATTAAGTCACTTATAAAATTAATTTTAATACGTTTACCGGGGCTCGCTGCCGGATGACGTGTGATCCAACGTGAGGCTATAGTACCGGCCACTGCAAGGATAATTAGTATCCCTCCGCACTGCCACACATCCTCCTTGAACCAAGAAGATAGTAAACCTGCGACCGTTCCCCCGGCAATGATGCCACCAAATGTACCTAAGCCAATGACTCCGTTGCCCCAACTTAACTTTTCGTTTGGTAACAGCTCCGGTAATGAAGCATATTTTGCCGGGCTGAAAATAGCGCTCTGCACACTCATTAGAAGGATTACTCCCAACATGTAATAAAACTCTCCTGATTTAAGGGCAAAGACTCCCAATATCATAATTCCAATTTCAAGCCTCTTTGTCCATGTAATGACCCTCCCCTTAGAATAACGGTCCGCTAGGCATCCTGCAGCCATTGAGAAAAAGATGAATGGCAGGGCAAAGACCCCAACAATTAGAAACAAACGAAAATCCCTTTCTGCATCTCGTTCAGCGCCTAAGCTGTTGATGCTGGAAAAAATTACCAAAAACTTGAACAGATTATCGCTAAAAGCTCCCTGATATTGGACCAAGAATAGAGCCCAAAAACCTTTCAATGACTTAAATCCTGTCGAATTAATTGTAGTTGGGCTGGTGGGGCTTATATCCATGTTGCTCTTTTCTTGCTGAATATGGAAACTACTCGCATTTTAATAATTTTCTAAATCGACTATTTTGTTATAAATATTGATCTAAACGATGTTTCTAATCATTAGATTTCTAGTTTTTTGATAATCACCTTATTAAGAGAGAGCCAAATACAATGCTTGCTGTAGGGGACAGCATAATAAAATATTTTAGATCAATTGACTTATACTATTATAAACATGTTAGTTTAAACAATGCTTAAGGTTTACGGTAATTCTAAAGGTAACCTTTGTGACGGCATCTCCCGTCGTGATTTTTTGAGCGTTGGTAGCATCGGAATGGGCGGGCTATCATTGCCTGGGCTGCTTCAAGCTGAAGCCATAAATAGTGGTAAATCCTCCCATAAAGCCCTAATTATGATTTATATGGCAGGTGCGCCTCCGCACCAGGATTTATGGGATCCCAAGCCTGATGCTCCTTCAGAATATCGTGGGGATTTAGGAGCCATACCGACAAACGTCGATGGTATACAAATTGGTGAACTTATGCCTCGCATGGCCAAAATCATGGATAAGTGCGTTGCTATTCGCTCAGTCATTGGAGCTCCAAACGGCAGTCATGACTCTTTCATGTGTTATACTGGCAGGAAAGGCTCAACCCTTAACTCTAAAGGACAGCCCCCCGGTGGATGGCCTTCTATCGGATCAGCTCTATCGCGTTTGATGGGATCCTCTGACTCCAGAACGCCTCCATTCATTGGTTTAGCTCCAAAGGCTGGGCATCCTCCTTACGGTTCTTCAGGGATGCCCGGATATTTGGGGGTTCAGCACAGCCCGTTTCGACCTTCTGGCCCCGGAATGACAGACATGGTTCTGAATGGTATAACCACGAAAAGGCTTTCTCAGCGCAAGGATCTTCTACACTCATTTGATCAAATGCGCAGGGATCTGGATGCGACTGGTAAGATAGAAGGACTCGATGGTTTTACGCAACAAGCTTTCAGCCTGCTCACTTCGAGTCGCCTTGCTAATGCTCTTAACATCGACAAAGAAGATCCAAAGGTCCGCGAACGTTACGGGAAAGGGGATCCAAAGAATGTTGGTGATGGCGCTCCAAAGAACAATGAACATTTCCTAATTGCCCGACGCTTAGTCGAAGCCGGAGCACGATGCGTTACCCTTAATTTCGGTCGATGGGATTTTCATTCTAATAATACTAAGGGCATGAAAGAGCATGCTCCGATTTTTGATCAGGGCCTCAGTGCGCTCATAGAGGATTTGCATGAGAGAGGAATGGACAAAGATGTGACAGTGTGCGCCTGGGGCGAGTTTGGGAGAACGCCCAAACTCAACAAAAATGCCGGCCGCGATCACTGGCCCAATGTTTCATGTGCACTTCTCGCGGGTGGTGGAATGCCTACTGGGAAAATTATTGGTTCTACTGATAAAATAGCAGCAGAAGCAGATGACCGCCCAGTTCACATGGGCGAAGTCATGGCTACGCTTTACCACAATATGGGAATTGATCCCAACACCACTACTCTTCCCGATTTAACGGGCAGGCCCCATTATCTCGTGGACGGTTGGAGACCAATGCCGGAGCTTATTTAAAGACCGTCTATTCAAAGTTTATGGATGGCAATGGATCATTTTCGTTTTAGATAGATGAATATGTATTTTATCCATAAATCATGCATTTTTATCGATAACCTATCGATCTTCGCTCATCGATACGAATCCATATTTATCCATAACATTTGGACCAGTATCCATATCCTCATCCTAAGGTAATAGTTGATCCATAAATCATGCATTTTTATCGATAACCGATCGATCTTTACTTATCGATACAAATCCATATTTATCCATAATATTTGGACCAGTATCCATATCCTCATCCTAAAGTAATAGTTCATCTATAAATCATGCATTTTTATCGATAACCGATCGATCTTCGCTCATTGATATTAATCGATCTTTATCGATAATATTACAGCCCTTATCCATGTTCTCTTTCTATGGTAATCAAACATCCATAAATCATGCATTTTTA
>SHBV01000082.1 GCA_004211885.1 Verrucomicrobiaceae bacterium | reverse complement strand
TTTGGGCAGACATAATCATTAGTCTCCGGTCAATTTTTTGCTCCCAACCTCCAAATCCACTCCCGGCAATCACAAAAGGGAGGTTAGGCGAGCTCAGGTCCTTGCGGACATCGCGAATGAAGTTTGCCAAATTTGATTCATATTCTTTTGTGTCTTTCATGCTACATCCGTCATTCCATCCCTGATGCCAACCGAACCCGGCCAATTCAAATTTAAGTCCTGTGAATTGTGGGAAGTCTGAATTTAAATTTTCTAATTGGTGTTTCGTGCTTGAAATTAGATGGTCGTATTGGTTTCCGATGCCGGGCCCTCGTTGCTTATCGCCATTTTTACCTGAACTTGGCGGCCTCCATGGACCAGCTAAACTCGTGCCTCCGGGGCCGAATTTAAGGAGGAGTATTGGATCATTGCAATGATCACCGACGGCCCACCCGAAACCAAGTTCCGGGCCAATGGAGCCTCGTCCTGCGTATCCACCAATTGTTAATTTCCCTCTTTTGTCATACCAGCTGATCCATACATCATCCCTCACTTTCCAATTTCCCTCATGGTCTTTCAAGCGTTGGTATTTTTTTGCAGTTGCTGGGTCCTTTGTGAGTTGATCTAAGGTCCCTTTCTGGTCTGGCCGGCCTTTGATGAGTCCGTGCCCTTCCATATTTGATTGTCCCGCTAGGATGAAGACTTTGATTGTTTTTGGAGAACTCAATTCCTTTGCGTATGAATGTCCTTGTATGAATGCTGAAATTAAAGCGAATTGAATGGGTGATAACAAATTCATAAGGTAGCCAAATTGAGATAAGTGATTTGTGTGTCGTTGATACTAATGATTGTAGCAATTAGTTTCGATTGGAGGAAGGGTAAAGCATTTTCCCTGATCAGGACAATGTTAGTCAAAGGTAATTACTATTTGAATAACAAGGCTATTTGTAGCTATAGTTTCGATAGGTGGATTCGAGCACAATTATTATTTTTACTGTAGTAACGATACTCGTTACGATTTTTATTATTTGGGCCATCAATAGATCTTCTGGGCAAAACAAGATACTGCGAGATAAGATTTTTAATTCTCCATTCCCCGATGAATGGCAAGTGATTCTCGAAAAGAATTTCAAACTTTATAAACGATTACCAGATAATTTGCGGTTGAGACTTAATTCCTATGTAAATGTATTTATGGCTGAAAAGTCTTTTGAAGCTTGTGGCGGATTAGACGAATTAACAGAAGAGATGTGCGTTACTATTGCGGGTCAGGCGTGCTTGCTTTTACTCAATGGTAGGTGCGGATGTTATGATACACTGCGGACAGTTTTAATTTATCCCGATATGTATCGTGGTGAAAGTTCTGCCAATGAGGATGGAACGGTCGGGGATGGGGGGACACGCTTAGGTGAATCTTGGGGAAGTGGCACTGTGATACTTTCATGGTTTCATTCCCTGCGTGGTCCCGCCATAGCTAATGATGGAAAGAATGTTGTGATTCATGAGTTTGCTCATCAACTTGACCAGAAGGATGGATCTGCGGACGGTGCTCCACTACTGGGCTTTACAGAAGAGAATAGGGATTGGGCAAAATCATTTGGAGCCGCTTATCAACGACATGCTAAGAGGCATCGCGGTGGAAGGAAATTAGTAATCGATGCATACGGTGCAACGAATCCTGCTGAATTTTTTGCCGTCGCGACGGAGACATTTTTTGAAAAACCCAAGAAACTTCAGCAGCGCTATCCTCGAGTTTATGAGCACCTAAAGAGCTTTTATGCTGTTGATCCGTTGGCTTGGAATTAGCAATTTCAAATCATTTCAATTTTCATGAATGGGTATCTTATTTTACCTTTCATTCATTCATCCTGAAATTCAATGGATTTGTATTTTTTAAAAATATATCCCTAAATATTTATGAATTTCACATATTTTCTCAAATATGATAAGAAAAAGCCTTTCAAATATAATAAAATTATAAAATATGATTTGATTTGTCTAAATAATTAATTAATTTGAATAATCATACTATTCAGATAATTGACGTGGCAAAGATACTTTCAGATTGGGTAAATGAAGAAGTCTCCGAAGTGAGGGGACGCTCAGTGCGATGGCTTTCGGAGAGACACTTCTTCCGTGATCCGATGAGATCGATTCAGTCTGATACTGATTATTTTTTCGCGCCTGCTGATGGAGTTATTATTTATCAAAGACGGGTCCGTCAGGAAGATTCAGTCATTGAGATTAAGGGGCAAAATTACACACTCAAAGAAGCTCTTAGGGATCCTAATTATACTGCACAGTTTAGTTTAGTGGTGGGTATCTTCATGACCTTCTATGATGTGCATATTAATAGAATCCCGTATCCAGGGATTTTGAGTTATCGAGAATTAGAGCCGATTGATAGCTTTAATAAACCCATGCTCGCGATGGAGAATTCTATAGTTGATGATCTTACAATTGATCATGATGCGGCCGAATATCTTCATTGTAATCAGAGGGTGTTGAACAAGATTGATAGTTTAGACTTAGGCTTCAGTTACTATGTATTACAGATTGCTGATTACGATGTTGATTCTATTACGCCATTTGATCTGAGCGACCATCGTGCGTATCAGCAAAACGAGAGATTCTCTCAGATACGGTATGGCTCTCAAGTAGATTTAATTATTCCTTTGGATGGATCCACAGGATTCGAGCTTTTACTAGAAGAGGGTAATCACGTAGAAGCTGGAGTTGACCCTTTATTGAAAATTAAACGCCCCTTTTCAGTCTAATGCTAAGTTCTAAAATACAGATCAATAAACGCTCTTCCGGATCCCGGACAGTTATTACAAAATCATTAGCAGATTCTTCTGCCTCTTCAAGGCCAAGGAATCTTAGCCATTTGGATGTACCAACATTTCTCATGTGTCCTCCTATTTCATATAGCACAAATGTACCAAATAACATTTGGATGGAAGATCTCACGGAGTCGGAGCGCAAGGTTGAGCCTAAAAAAGCGTACAGGCAATTTCAGGCTCTTTATCAATTTCTTTCGTCTAGGGGAGTAGTGCAATTGCTTCCTGTTCCGCCGAATTGCGCACTGCAGGACCTAGTTTTTACTGCAAATCTTGGAATATTTCTTGAGCACCTTCCGGCCAAAGATACGGTTGTTTTAGCCAATTACCATTCAAGGCCGAGAGTCGGTGAGACCGAAGTTGGAGTGAAGTTCTTTCAGTCCATGGGGTATAAAACTATCGTGCCTAAAACAAAATTTGAGGGGGAAGCTGAGCTTAAGCATCTTTATGACAATGTTTATGTGGGTGGGTATGGGATACGCTCTGAAAAAGAAACATACGACCAGTTAGAGGATCAATTTGGAATGAAGATAATTAAGGTAAGAGAAACAGATCCGTATTTGTACCATCTCGATTGTTCAATATTCCCGCTCACTTATGAGAAGACGGTCGTTTGTACTCAGTTGTTGAATGCAAATGAGATAAAAGAATTAGAAAGGTACACTGAGATCATAGACGTTTCACGTGACGAGTCTATTCCAGGACTTTGTAATTCTGTTCGTTTGGGAAACTTTATACTCAATGGGTCGCATATCCATGAGTTGAAGAGAGGGACTGAAGCTTACAGGCTTGAGCTGGCTAAGAATCGCAGACTCGAGGATATTGCTGCGGACAATGGGTTCGAACTGGCACTCTTTAACTTGAGTGAATATCAGAAGGGTGGAGCTGCACTTTCCTGTATGGTAATGCATCTGAATCGAGTCTCTTACCAGCACCGATTACTGTAGGGGATCGCTGAGTGGCTTTCTTAGTCT
Organism: Verrucomicrobiaceae bacterium; assembly: GCA_004211885.1. Classification (GTDB taxonomy): domain Bacteria; phylum Verrucomicrobiota; class Verrucomicrobiia; order Verrucomicrobiales; family DEV007; genus EC70. The sequence continues at coordinate 8,391 of SHBV01000082.1, read as the reverse complement.
AATTTTCAGCCAGGCCCCTGAACGCCATCTTATCCAAAAAAGTATCCCTTGGCATGTAATGTAAAGTAGTGCCAAGGCCCAAATAACGAGTGATCCTTTTTCTCTGAAAAAGCTCACTGCAATAGCCCCACCAAAACCAAGTACCAGAACACTAAGGAGCACATTGGCGATTGAGGTCCACTTAGTGTCTCCGGTTCCTTGAAGCGCATGAAGGTAAGTAATATTCATCGAGTCAAACCACTGAGAGAGACTCACGAAGAGCATGCCCCCGCAGGCAATACTGATTACCTCGGGTTGATCAGTGAACATTGACACTATTGGATAGCGGAAGACATATAAAATAATCCCCGCACTGAGCATAAATATTGAATTGATTTTGAAGCATGTACGCACATGCGCATGGGCCCTTTCATGTGCTCCTTTACCAACTGAATTTGCGACTAAGGTAAGGACTATTGTGGCGACGCCTTCGGCCGGCATGAATGTCAATTGCATGCAACGCATCAGAATAGTTCCTGCAGCAAGAGCCTCTTCTCCGTAATATGAAATCAGTGCACCTACAAGGACTCCCCATGACAGGATGTCGACGGCTCCTTGGATTCCAGCCGGAAGTCCAGAAGACCACAATCTTCGTATTCCTTCCAAGGATTTAGGAGCTTTTCTGGTATTTAATGATTTGTTTGATTTGGCCCATACGAAATGTATGAACAAAATAAAGCATTCAAACATTGTCGCTAAGACGGTGCCCCAAGCGGCACCATCGAAACCATAATCAGGAAAAGGACCGATTCCAAGGACTAGGCCGTAAGTAATCGTGAAATTTAATATCAAGCCAATTATACTGCATAGCAGAACAGGTCCGGGTCTTTTAGTTCCTATATAGAAATTGGCAATTGCATTAGTGACTAATACTCCAGGCAGGGCTAATAGGCTGATTTTGAAATATCGAGATTCAAGATTTCCTAAGGAGCCATGCTGGCTCCCCGCAAACATCTCAAATACTGAGCCTAGTGGCCAAAGTAAAATGGCTACAATGCCCATTGCCAGTGAAGAGTAAATTCCAATCCATGCAAAGTGGCCGCAACTCTTTTTGTCACCTGCGCCATGGCTTTGACCTACGAGTGCAGTGACAATTCCCAGGAATGAATAGGCGAAGCTGACAATAACGAAAATACCCATCGAAGGTAGGGTGATGGCCGCGAGTGAACGGCTCCCTAGTTTGCCGACAATCCATGCATCAGTGGCCTGCATTGCTGCAAAAGTTAGATTTAGCAATATCACTGGCATCGCCAGCTTTAGTGTAGTCGATAGTGATGGATCGACTGATTTAGTGACATTCCCTTTACTTAGGGGCTCTTCCTTGTGAGAGGGCATTAGAATTCATTGAATTTGTCTCATGCATCGGGCTCTGCGCAAGTTCGATTGTTAAGATTGGTTAAATAATAACAATGCTTAATAAGTTATGGAATATTTATAAAATATGGAAATTATAGTTGAAGGCGCTTAAAATAAAGATAAGTTTATAATAACCATAAATAATAAAATGAGAATATTAAAGAGCCTAATTTATATAGTTGTCGCAACGATTCTATTCGGATGCGATAAAAATACTGAAACCAGTAAGAAGACTGAGGAGTCAGTTTCGAATGTGGTGAAAATGTTGTGTTGGTCTGAATATTTTGATCCTGCAGCTATTGAGGGGTTTACAAATGAAACCGGGATAGAGGTAGAATATATAACTTATGATGATCCAGACGAAGTGGAAGCGAGATTAGCTTCAGAGCCTGGTCGATTTGACGTGGTCGTGACGGATGACCTTGCCATAAATATATTATCCAATTTACGGTTACTTCAACCTCTCGATAAATCGGCTTTAACAAATCTTGGTAATATTTCAGGTGAATATCTGGGCAGAAAATTTGATTTTGAGAACAATTATTCTGTTCCTTACCTTTGGGGAACAACTCTCATTGCATATCGATCAGATAAGATCGAATCTCCAGAGAAGAGTTGGAAATCGTTATGGGATGAGAAGTATAAAAGTAAGGTAATGGTTCTCGGTGACAGAACAGAGGGTCTTGGGATCGGCATGATTTCACAGGGTCATCCAATTAACAGCTCTGATCCAAGTCATATTCGATCTGCATCAGAAATTATTGTTGAGGGTATAAAAAATAGTGGAGTCAGATTAGGTAGTGACAAGGAAATTAGAGAGGGTCTCCTCTCAGCGGATGTCTGGATCGCGTCATGTTATAGTGGAGACGCGGCAATGATTGCTGAGGAAAATGAAAATATCTCATTTTTTATTCCAAATGAAGGAGCCCCGTTATGGATGGATAATTTTTCTGTAGCTAGTGATGCTACGAATGTTAATGGAGCTTACTTATTTGTTAATTACATGTTAAGAAAAGAGTCGGCAGCGATGAATGCAAATTTTACTTGGTATGGGACGACGAATCGCGCAGCCGTTACACTGCTTGATGAAGAGCTTTTGGCAGACGAGACTATAAATCCGCCAGAGTCTATTCGTTCTTTGTGTCAGTTCTATTATGTTCCTGATGCTAATCGTGACCTTCTATTAAATGAGGCATGGAGCAAGGTCGTTGATGCTTTGCGAGCTAACTCCAAGGATGGTTCAGGTGCTGAGGTCGCGAGAAGTTCTGAGAATTAAGCCTTCGTAGTGACCTTCCTGAAACGAATTAAAGAGTTGAAGCCGTTTCAGGTGAATATCATTTGAAAAAATTCATATGACATCGATTCGAATCAGGTTACTTCTAGTCCTCTTGGCCGTTGGACTGATTCCGATGCTCATAGTGATGCTTGTCACTAATCATCAGACCAGAGAATCCCTTGAATTATCTGAGCGTGAGAAGATTGCAGCAGTCACTCATGAGGTTGCTAGACAGGCCAGACTAGTGATGGCTTCAGCGGCTAATGATCTTGTTGCGTTGCAGGGGAATCGGATAGTTACGGATTCCTCGATACCAATGGATGTTAGAGTCGAAGAAATGCGACGTCTGGTCGCGGCATATAAAATGTTTGATGATATAACATTGTATGATTCGAGGGGTCTCATGGTTCGTTCCACTACTAGTGAATTTCACCCCGAGCCAGAGGAAAAAACGTTGTGGTTCAAGGATTGTATTACTGGTCAGAAAGTAGTGACGTCGCGTCCACATCATGTTGAAAATGAAGATGGGTTACATCTCAAAGTTTACATTCCACTGAGCATTGCCAATATCGGTGAGGACTTTGTTCTCAGGGCCCGGTTGAAGTTTGATCCAATGTGGAATCTCATAGAAGGCATTAAAATAGGTGAACGTGGTCAGGCTCTGCTTTTAGATCCGCGGGGACGGTTGATAGCGGGTCGTGATAAAGAAAAGATATCCAGGCCATATTTTAAAGCAGGAGTCACCCCTTTCTGGGATCAGAACAAAGGCTTTGTTAATATTAAAGGAGAAGAGTTTTATTTTCAAAGTGAGATCTTACCAAGAAGAGACACAGGAGTCGGAGAGGCTTGGGTCATTGCTTGCCTGAGGCCAAGATCCGAGGTTCTTGCTTCAGTTAAGCAGGCAGTTGACTTGCAATCTAGGATTGCCTTTACCGTTTTTATTCTTACTGGTCTAATAGGAGTTTGGTTAGCCCGAATGATTAGTAATCCAATTGTAAAAGCATCAACTATTGCACACAAGGTGGAGGAGGGCGACTTGAGTGTCAGAATGCAGGAAGAAGGTGCAACTGAAATCAAGCAACTGGGTGTGTCTTTCAATGCCATGATTGATCAGGTGAAAAGTCATCGTGATGGGCTTGAAGCGATAGTGAATTCGCGTACTGAAAAGCTTCGCTTGTCTCAGAGTGAACTAGAAGGGACTTATGCTCAACTACGAGCCTCATATGAAGCAGCTAGAGATGGAATTCTTTTGGTTGGTAAGGATGGGTCGTTGATAGCTGCTAATCAGAGAGTAATTGATTATTTCCATCTCAGAGAAGGAGTCGATCAGATTGATATGGAAGGTTTTGAAAAGCAAATCAGAAACAAATTCGCTGATGGAGGGAATTTTTTAAAGGACTGGAAAAGTATTAATCAAGATCCTTCGAATACTGCAGATTTGGAATGGTTTCTAGATGGTCCTGTTGAACGAGTCCTATCAGTGTATTCTTCTCCAGTCTTGATTCCTGGAGGCCGTCAAATTGCACGTTTCTGGAGCTTCCATGATGTGACTGAGCAGCGCAAATTACAGAAGGGCCTTGAGCAGGCGCAAAAGATGGAGGCAGTTGGCCGACTCGCTGGTGGAGTGGCGCACGATTTCAATAATTTGCTGACGGGTATTATTGGGAATCTTAGTCTTGTCAGCAGTGCAAGGGGTGATGCGAGTTATGGAAACAAGGATAAAGAATTTATTTCTTCAGCTAAGCGAGCGAGTCAGCGAGCGGCTGAATTGGTTAAGCAACTACTTGGCTTTTCTAGGCAATCGCATCTTGAGCTTGATTGTTGCGAAGTGAATCAAGTGTTAGAGGAGGTTCAAGGTTTATTAAAGAGTACAATTGATCCTAGTATTAGTATATCAATGGAGTGTTCAGAGGACCTTTGGACAATCGAGGCAGACAGTACTCAAGTCGAGCAGGTAGTAATGAATATGTGTGTTAATGCGATTGATGCGATGAGTGATATGGGAGGAGAATTAGTGCTCTCCACTGAAAACAAGAGTCTTAATCGATCGATAATCAGCGACTGTTCTGGGCGAGAAGAGGGTGATTTTGTTAAAATAAAAGTGACTGATAATGGTGTAGGTATGTCTTCGGAGGTAATGGCTAAACTCTTTGAGCCTTTTTTCACTACTAAGGAGCAGGGAAAAGGAACGGGCTTAGGTTTGGCAACATCATACGGTATCGTCAAACAGCACGGGGGCTGGATTGAGTGTGAATCTGAAGTCGGCGTCGGCAGTAACTTTAGTATTTTTCTGCCGAGGAAAGATGCAAGTAATGAGAATCTTAAGCCGCTCACAAGGGAAGACGATTCTGATGTTAGCGGGACTGAGACTATACTTGTTGTGGATGATGAGGACGTGGTTCGGCTAGTCGCCGAGGGAGCATTGAAATGTTATGGATATAAGACATTGTCTGCTTGTAATGGTAAGGAGGCCCTAAAGGTTTTGGAGGAAAATAAAAATGAAATAATGTTGGTTCTACTGGACCTTACTATGCCGGTAATGTCTGGGAAGGAAACGCTTGCTGTGATTAGGGAAAAATTTGCCGATGTTCCCGTCGTCGTATGTAGTGGGTACCTGGTGGATCTGGAGGGTTTTGAGGAAGAGACTGGCCTAAGGCCTGACTCTGCTATTCAGAAACCTTATAATGTAAAAGATTTGGCAAAAAGGGTCAGGGAAGTTCTAGACAGGGCCGAGGCTCCACTCATCGCATAGGTGCCTCTTAGAATGGGTATTTTTTGTATTATGATCTAAACATTACGTAGAATCGTTAAGGTACTTTACCTTGAAGGCTTGAGGATGTAATGTGATGATATGAAAATAGCTTCACTTTTATCCACATTAATTGCTCTTTTTATTGGAGTTGCAGGCGGTTACCTCATTGGCCAGCGAGGCGGTACCGATCAGGATGCCGGTGCAAAGAAAAGTCAATCCGGAGAAACTTCCAGTTCAGGTATAGGTTCTTTGGCGGGCACATCTAAGTCCTCATCAAAGAGTAGCAAAACTACAAATTCTCCAACAGAAGCGTCTGGAAGCAATTTGACTGCAGAGGCAAAGAAACTTATGAGCTCTGGTGATGTGACTGAGGCAATGAAAATGATCCTCAATTCTCCTGGTTCAATTAGTAGAATGGAAGCTTTACTCGATTTTGTTAAGGAACTTGAGCCTGATGAAGTTGAGTTGGCCATTGATGAAGTGGGCAAGATGGCTCGAGGAGGGGACATGTTCATGTCAATGGGCTTATTAATGTCGAGGTATGCAGAAATCGATCCGGAGAAAGCGCTTGAATTTGTTGGAACGCGTGACCGCATGACACGTGGATGGGGGACTTCTTCAATTCTTAGGACTTGGGCATCTAAGGACCCTAAGGCTGCTGCTGATCATCTTACCAAACAAATGGATAGTGAGGGAACTGATGATTGGTCGATGAGAAGAACGGCTTCAAATGTTGCAAAGGAATGGGCCAAGCAGGACACGAATGCGGCTTTGGCTTGGGCTAAGGGGCTGCCTGGTGAAGTTAAGGGGGATGCTCTTGGTAATATTATAGAACAAATTACAACGGAGGATCCATTGAGGGCAGCGGAAGTTGCAATGAGCTTTGAGGGGGAGCAGCAGGAGCGTTCGTTTAGAACTATAGCAGATCGGTGGTCAGCTAATGAGCCTGAGAAGGCTTTGAAGTGGGCCGAGGGTTTGACTGTAGAGGGAAGGGTAGGAGTAATGGAAGAGGCTCTCGAAAATTGGGTCCGCGAGGATCCTGAATCAACAGTCGCCTATCTTGACAAGATGGAAGCCTCAGAGAGAGATTCAATTATGAAAGAAGTTGTTGAACAGTGGGCCAGGACCGGTGGAGACGCTACAGTGGACGCAGCTAATTGGGTTGCTTCTCAAGCTGATGGTGAGGGTAAGGTTGATGCGACTGGTGAGGTCGTCGGCCAGTGGATGAGATCTGATCCTGAGGCAGCATCTGAATGGCTTGGTGCACAGCCAGTCGGTGATGCTAGGGACAGGGGAGTAGCAGCATTGCTGAGGGACCGTTCAGTAAGAGAAGATCCCAGTACTTCGGTTGCCTGGGCAGATACCATCAGTGATGACAAAATGAGGAGTGAATATGTTGAGCGCTCGGCGAGGAGTTGGCTCGGATCTGATCGTGCTTCTGCCCTTGAATATTTAGAGACTTCAGAGTCTCTTTCTGCTGAACAGAAGACTAAACTAATTGAGTTGCCAGCTGATCAGTTGCAGCGAGGTAGGGGGGATGATTTCAGGGGCCGCGGCAGGCGCCCTTTCTAATGATCAAAACTTATTAATTACTCTATAAGCGATTTCATAAAAAGTCAGTGTGAAGTATGCACTTTGCTATTGGTCTACTGTATGGAATTAGAATCGATTAATGGAAGAGCGTTCTCCTTCTAGATCAGATTGTGCCGAGGTCAGAGGTTCAGAAGTTCATGGGCGAGGAATGTTCGCAGTGAAAGATATTCCCGAGGGCGAATACATTATTGAGTACCTTGGAGAACGAATTGATAAGGAGGAGTCTGACAGGAGAGGTAATGCCCTTTATGATGAATCTCAGGAAACTGGTGGAGCTCAAGTGTATTTGTTTACTCTTGATGAGAGCTGGGACTTAGATGGTAATTTCGAATGGAATACTGCGCGACTGGTCAATCATAGTTGTGAGCCGAACTGTGAAGCACAGATAGACGATGAGTTGAGAATATGGCTCACTGCGGTCAGAGATATTAGGTGCGGTGAAGAGTTGTCCTTTAATTATGGTTTTGGTATAGAGGACTATGAAAGGCATCCTTGTTTGTGCGGTAGTCGTAAGTGCGTTGGTTATATAGTGACTGAAGAATGTTGGCCCGAGCTTCGCCGGATAATTAAGAAAAAAAAGGCCAAGGAAGAAAGAAAAGCAGCAAAAGAGAAGGCAAGGAAAAAGAAAAGAGATGAGAAGAAGAAGAGTAGATTTTCCTAATATAAATCTTAGGGAATTTTAATAGTTTTTCCTTTAATTATAACATCGGAACTCATCCCGTTCGCGCGTTTTATTGCGCTTACCGATGTTCTATATTTTAAGGCAAGACCATAGAGAGTGTCGCCAGAAACTATTCGGTGGTATTTGCTGCCAGATTTTGCTGATGAACTCCTGACGCTTCTTTTTCTTGATGAGCCTCTACTCCTATTTGAGGTTCTTCCTAAGCGCCTTTCACCTTCAGCTGCCCATGATGAGACGTAGCGCCCTTTGCTGTCGAATGGATATTCGTATTTGGACATTTTATGGGAAGGCGTGGAATTATTTCCATTTGGCAACTGAGCGTCGAGTCCGGACCAGCTGTAGCTCCTGACTTTAGTCGAATCGGAGCCAGTGGAAACGCAACCAGATGTGAGTAGTGAAGTAGTAGCGGCAAGAATGGCCCAGTGGCTTAATCTCATATTTTTTATATAAGACACCAAAGTCCGATAAAGAGCTAGTTAATTTATATAGACTTACAGAGTCTCTGGAAGCATTCTTAGGTACTCTTGAAACATCTTTTCCAAGGATTTATCAAATTCGGATAACTTGTCATTGGCTGTTCCATGGGAAGTTAAGGCTTGGGTCAGCTTTTGCATGGCACTGTCCCTAGCTTTGGTTTTGATATTCAGTGCTTTTTCCGAAGCGTTTCTATTGGCTATTGCTTCTTCCAATGAA
>SHBV01000081.1 GCA_004211885.1 Verrucomicrobiaceae bacterium | reverse complement strand
GAGAACTTGGCAAATTGCAGGGTCGAGGCCCTGGCCTCACCTCCAATCTTTCGAAGTTCCCCACTCGAACGATCAAGGACCCAGTAATCGCCCCTCGAATTCCTGCGCCATACCCGCTTAGAGTTGGTATATATCATCACCAGAGACCGGTCCCTTGAAAATGAGTAATCCTCGATCTCGATCTGCTTCTGGGTCCCTGGCCTGAACAGTTCAGAGGCTTTGACCATTACCGAGTCCCTCGACTCGGCAACATTGTAAACGCGGATATCCTTCCCCTTGTCTTTTCCCTCAGCGTCCTTCAGATACGTGTATTGATTACCGTCCGTGGACCACCTAGCTGAGAAACCCTTAGAGCTGAAGTCCCTGTCAGTAAATATTCTCTTAAGGGTAAGCTCACCAGGATCTTCATTTTTTTGCTCAGCTAAGAGAATATAGAGGGGACAAAGAATGACCGTGACTAGTGCCGTGATTCTAAGATTTATAATCATAATTTAAGGAATGGAAATTTTCTGCCACGCTATTGAACCCGGATTAACCTAAGTCAATCAATCCTTTTTATGAATAAGTTTAGGAGAGGATCTCAGCAACTTTAAAGACCTTACTCTTTAATAATGGTGAGCTTCTGAAGATTCTCAGGCAAGACCCATGAGCATATTGTCCTCACTCTCATTAAAACTAATGATGATTGATGGACCCGCACGGACCGTGCTACTATCGAAACTTCATGGAAGTTGAACAAGTTAAATATATCATATGGGCCGCGGACATGGACCGTTGCGTTAATTTCTATACTGGCCTATTCGGCGGATCTGTGACCCGTAAAAACGAGCACATCGCGGAGATAAAGATCGGTCACTCATTGATCGGTATTCATAGTGGGGGCGAGGGAAAGAAGACCTGGACCGGAATCAGTTTTCAGGTCCCGGACGTGGTCCAAGGGGCCAGTGAACTGGTCAGTGCCGGCGGAAAGTTAAGCCGCGAACCTGAGCCTGAGGACGGCGAGCCTCCTCACCTTGCCATGTGCGAGGACACGGAAGGCAACCAAATCATGCTGACCCGCAACAGGGGCTAGGTATTTTGAAATAAATTGAAAGGAACCGATCACGGGGCCCGTTATTTTGAAGTAGTTAGAATCAGATAAAATGAATCCCTTTGTCCTGCCCCTGTCCTGCACTCTGTTTGTTTTCCTGAGGTTCCTTTTCCATCATGACCTCATTATCAATCTTTGGATACTGGTCTGGGCCATTGACGCTGTCATTATCGGGCTCGGCCTCATCAGTGTCATTCAACTCATCGTCATTATAAGAAAAAAGCATAACAGGTTCGCGGCCATTCTGCTCAGCGCACTACTTGCAATTGGCGGCATCTCCTACGGAACGGACCTGGTCAAGGACCTTGGACTCAGACTGAGGTTTCACAGGCTCAAACCTGCGTACTCTGAGATCGTTGAGAAAATAAGTTCCGGAAAAATGACCGGTAAAGGAACGCACCTCGGGATAAGGTATGAGTCAGAGACTGATCCTGTTCCCAGAGTCTCTTTTTCTTGGGGAGGCATGATAGATAACTGGTACGGGATCATTTACGATCCGAGCGGAAAAATAATGCGTATCAACGAGTCTGACCCCAGGTTCCCCGATCAGAACCCCGATACCACTAATGAAGATAAGGAACTGTGGAAGATAAGAATGATCTTTGGGGGCGTGCTATATAAGGCAGAAAGGCTCAGCGATCACTGGTACCTGTGCTGGTTCACTTAAGATCTTCCTCTCATTTTAACAAGCATTTAGGTCTTGCGTCCAAAACTTAAGCTTTGATATAAATAGCCATTATGAAAACAACGCGCCGTAAGTTTCTATCATCATCTGGTGCCGCGACAGCTGCTCTCGGTTTCCCTTCAATCATTCCTTCCTCAGCCCTAGGCAATGCCGACAGGCCAGCTCCCAGTAACCGGATCGTCATGGGCGGTATCGGCATCGGCAACATGGGAAGGGGCGACCATGGAGCATTCCTGGGCAAGAATGATGTTCAGTACGTTGCAATATGTGATGTTCGTAAGGGCGCAATGAATCAGGGCAAAGCCAAGACCGATGCAAAGTACGGTAACAAGGACTGCAAGGCTCATGACGATTACCGCGAAATACTTTCACGTGATGACATTGACGCTGTCCACATCGCGACTCCTGATCACTGGCATGCACAGATGATCATTGAGGCCTGCCGGCACGGTAAGGACGTGTTCTGTCAGAAGCCTGAGTCTCTGACACTAGGAGAAGGTTCACTCATGGTCGAAACTGCCAGACGTTATGGTAGAGTCGTTTCGGGCGGAAGTCAGCGCGTCCTTCAGGACTATAAAGGGACCGTCCTTCGTTGCTGGAACGGTAGCTATGGAAAAGTCAAATCAATCAACGTGAACGTCGGCCCAATGTCCAAACCATGTAATCTTCCGCCTGAGAATGTACCAGGCGACATGAATTGGGAAATGTGGCTAGGGCCAGCACCTTGGGCACCTTACAATTCAAAGCGATGCTCAGGCAGTTTCTCAACGAGCGGTAATAGCTGGAGATCTTATATTGATTATTCGGGCGGAGGAATGACTGACTGGGGAGCTCATCACTTCGGCGGAGCAACTTTCGCAGTCGACGTGCGTGAACTTCAGCCAAAAGAAGTGATCCTTGATGAGAAGGACGGTAAGAAATTCGTCAGCCTCAGGTACCCGAACGGTATGGAAATTACTCACAATAAACCAGGAGTAGGACAGATGCACGTTGGCAGAGACAATGAGCAGCGCGAGGGGAAGGAAGTTCCAAAGTACGCCGGTAGCGGTGGAATCACGGGTGACTTTATCGATTGTGTTAAGACACGCAACAAACCGTTCAGGGACATCGAGTTCGCCATCAACACGATGGCAGTTCCTCACCTAGCAACGATCGCCTACAAGTTGAACCGTTCCCTCAAGTGGGACTCAGCCAAGCAGCAGTTCATTGACGACGCTGAAGCGGACCGCCTCAGGGACCGTGCACGGCGCGAACCTTGGCAAATCTAATAACAGTAATTGAGTAGAAAATTTAAACTAATTTAGAAGGAAAAATCATCATGTTAGACCAGGCATTAGAATCATTAAAAACTTACGAATGGGGAGTCGAACCCAAAGCCGTTCAATCAATTCAGGACGCTGTCGTGGCTAGTCACGGCGATGCTGCTGCAAGAAAAAAACTCGAGTCAACTCTCGCTGAGGTTCTGGGAACAGACTTGCCGAGAGCAGCTAAGGACACCGTGTGCCGCGCACTCAAAACGATCGGTACTGCTCATTCAGTTCCTGCCCTTGCAAAATTATTGCATGACGAAGAACTCTCACACATGGCACGACACGCACTCGAGGCTAACGATTCTCCGGAAGCCGTGAAGGCACTGGTAGGAGCCATTGATAAGGCACCAAAAAAGATTAAGATCGGCATCATCTCCTCGCTCGGGGCGAGGGGAGTCGGTGTTCCGGTAGCGCCTCTCGCGAAGGCACTCAGTGACAAGGACGCTGACATCTCAACTGCCGGCGCACTCGCACTCGGAGCCATTGGGTCAGCGGACGCCGTCAAGGCACTCGGATCGGCCAAAGTTACTGACACAAATAAAATCGCCGTTTGTGATGCGATGCTGCAGTGCGCTGAGAACATGCTCGCTCATGGCAAGAAGTCAGGTGCCAAAGCAATCTATGGAACGGTCCTCAAGATAGGCCCTACCGAAGCAGCAAAGATTGCCGCGGATCTCGGAATCAAGGCCAGCGCCTAGTTAAGATCTTATCCAGAAAATTCAAGGGAGTGACTTGGAAATTTTTTCAGGTCACTCCAGAATTTTATCTGCAATGATGCGGAGCCTCTCCTTTCCGAGGAACTTGAAGGACGGCATCGGTGCTAACTGAGGGTTGTTCTTTTTCGGATTCATGGCCCATTCGACAATTCCTTTCGGGTTCCCGGCATAGCGGCCACGTATAAATTCGAGTGAGGGCCCGACGGTCTGGTCCTTCGGTTGATGGCAGGCCCTGCATGCGCTCATTAGAACCTCAGGATCATTGAGGTTCGAACTGACAATGTCCGGATCAATACCGAACGTCTTCTCAATTTTCCTGTATCCCTCGTAATCGGTGAACGGTTCCCCGAGCTCATGGACCGTGGCAAAGAGCTCAATCCTCTTCCCCTCATTAAGATGAAGGTGAAGCTGATGGACCGGTTCGATCTGGGGAATCTCTATAAAAAGTTTTGGCCCTGCCCTCTGAACAGAAAGAATTTCGAGCCGGTCATGACCGATCTTATTCGGGTTCGATACCGAATATTCTGTGGACCCGTAACTGGGTCCGTACCTGTAATTCCAGTGCTGGGCGTACCATTTTTTATGGTCAGCCTTGGGAACTGACTGCTCATTGGCAAAGGTCAGTAAAATACCGTTTTCCCGCACTTCAAAGTGAACGGGGTGAGGGAAAGTTTCTTTTTTATTATTGTATCTGACCCTCTGCAGGGCCCCGTCAGAGATGCCATAATTGCCCCATCCCTGAGAACTTGCAACGTAGAGCTGACCATCGTGTGGAGAGAACCTGCCACGGTGCGAACCGGCCAGGAACGATCCTGGAAGAACTACTGCGGCTCCCTGGGAAGATCCTTTCAAAGGTTCTCTAAGGACAATGAAGTGCTTGGCAAATCCGGCAGAGAAATGGACCCACTGCCCGCTCAAAGGGCCCCACTTGTCACTATCAATGAAGACCTGTTCACCGCACGAATTATCAACGCCCCTCGGAAGATAAAGCATCGGAAGAACGTAACCCCGGTCCCCTTCTCGTGGCCCGCCTGCGCCGAAGTGCCCACCGAAGCTCACGTCACAGATGGCACTGGCCGGGGTCCAGTTCCCTTCCTGAACATTGGTCAGTACCGTTCTCCCATCAGGTGAGATTCCAAGCCCGTTCGGATTACGGAGACCGGTACCCAGAACATCGATTTTTCCGCCATCGACGCGGCAGAGGCCCTGATTACCTGAAGCAAAGAACCATCGTCCGGAAAGATCACGCTCAAGACCGGCAATAAAATCATGTGCCCCGGACGAGGTCTGATGAACTCGTGACACTGGCTCATAATGGTCCGCTTCATCATCATTGTTTCGGTCATGGAGCGCGACGATCTGGTCACGACACATGACATGAATGACCTTATCTACTACTTTGAGTCCGAGAGGTTGATGGAGTCCCGCAGCGAACCTCTTCCAGCTGAGCTTACCCAGATCAGGCCCTGAAATATCACAGATCCAGACATCACCATGCATCGTGCAAATGGCGATTCTTTTGGCTGAGACAAAGTCATGGCCTCCCGGAAAGAGGAGCGCATTCCATGGATTGGTGTATGGGAGGCTGAGCGTATCAATGGCATAAGGGACCTGAGCCCCGAGATTCCCTTTGGTTATGATCTTCTGTTCCCACTGAGGCACCGAATCAACAGGCTTCTCCACTTCTACCTCATGAACCTTCCCGTCCATGACAATAGCTGTCCTGTAATTGACTTTACCTAAATCGGGTAATGACCAGGAGAAGATGACCCGGTCACCGTCACGGTAAAGGCCAAGGTACTTGGCTCCCTCGAACTTGTCTTTAAGATCGACCAGTTCGACTGGCTCTCCTCCCATATGAATTCCATTCACTAAACCGCGCCTCACATCGGACCAGGCCACCAGATCACCTGACCAGGCAGCAGCGAAACGCATCTTATCCGTATCAAAGACCACGTTCAGAGGTTCTTTCTGACCAGGCACGGACGGGAGACGAACGCTCACGGCCCGGGGAATGGTCAGTCCCTGACCAAAAGATTCAAGATAATCATCATTAACATGGAACACACCACTGACCATGGATCCAATGTCCATGTCCTTGACTCTCCCGTCTTTCCAGGTCTCCTGATCGTTCTGGTTCCCCCAGTGACCAGTGTGAGCGCCATCGAGTCCTGGAAAAGCAGCCGGTTCCTGTTCCCGGGCAATGGCCTGCCTCGCATAAAAATCATAGACCCGGTCACGGTTCACATGCGCGTTCGAGTACGGATTTGATTCCGGGTCCAGTGGCCTGGCATGAATGTTCCGGGGAGCAACCGCATCCACTTTAGGTTTGTCCGGGGCCTTAATGGGTCTAAGGCCCGCTGAACCAGGCTCATTATAATCACGGATGAGCCAGTCCAGTCCCTCAAGATTTGCCCTCAGAGCAACTTCCGTATCGAGATCGGTCCGGTGATCGAGGATTCCGATCGGTCCGTCATAACCACTCTCGATGACAATCTTCAGCATGGCCTGGTCATGCTGACCATGGGACAGGTCAAGGATCTTGGGATCCGCACCGTCATTCATGCCGTTCAGGTTCAGGCAGAGCAGATGAGGTTTCATGATATCGAGCGATTCTTTCCAGTCACCTATGTGCCCATGACCATGGTGCCAGTTATAAACAATACCGACGTTCTTGTGTCCCCTCTCATGGAGCTCCTCACAGACCGCGACTAGGTTCCTGGGCTCACCTCCCCAGCCCCCATGATTATAAAGTCCAAGTTCACAGCCGATCTGATCGAGGCGTGAGGCGAGTCCCGAAACCGAATCCGCTGCCGCCGAGATCATCTCTTCATCCGATCCCTCAGTCGGTGAACCGAGGGTCCGCCAGACCTGCGGATGAATGTCATGTTTCTGGAAAAGCTTGTAAGCCTCCTCATGACCGGCCCAGAAAGCAAAGAACTCAATGCCATGCTTCTTGTATTGCAGAATTTCCTCCTCAAATTCCTTCACGTGCTCGCCGCGCCAGTCATAAGCGCATCTCTTGATCCCGAAACGGGCCAGCATCCGGGCCCGTTCCTCCGGGCCCCTCTTCTTCGCATCGAATGGAACGATGCACCAGGCAGCTAACCTATCAACCTTCAGGTTCGCCGGAACTTCGGCCTGTACCTGCTCTGCAATAGTCAGGGAACCCAGAACAATAATGGAAAAGAAAGTAAAATGAAAAATTCTCATAGCGGCCCAAAGATTATGGTCTCACGGATGAGGAAAATCCAGACCTTTAAAACTAACGCTTATCGATCCGGGCCCAGATACTCTTGATGGTCTTTTCCTGCCTCATTCCCTTCGGACGATTCATGCTGGCCGAGTAATGCTCAAACCTCCGCAATGGTAACTGGAAGTAACCGTTCGGATCCGTTTCCCTTACCCAGTCATAGGCGTACTCTAGCCACTCGTTCCGGTAATCCTCGGGCTGCTTAATGAACCAGTTAATCTCATCCCAACCCCAGACATGGATCTTATCACTTTCACGGTACTTGCCGGGATGATCGGACACTCCGAAATTATCAATCTCGACAATGTAAGGGAGTGCCTCGCATTTCCATCCGCTCGGCGTGACTCCTCCTTTGCTGCGCCCGTAAATTGAATCACTGAAACCTTTCTCAAGGATGGCCTTGTAGGGCTGACCCTTCACGGACTTGGGCCGTGAAGGGAATGAGTGCAGATCGAACATGAGCTTGCCGTCATGGACGATGCCTCCGCTAGGCACATGCGCATCAGAGAGGACCATGTGGCGCCGGGCATTCTTCTTTGCGTAGGCACGGATCCTCTTCATCATGTCCCGCCAGTGACGGTGACTCCGGTCCCAGTCATCCATGATCTCGACCTGACCGAAATGGATCGCCTCGATCCCCATGTCAATCCACCTCTTGGCCACGTAGAAGAACCACATTCTCGTCTCGAGGCGGCTCATGTCGGGTACCGACGAGCCTTTTGACCAGTGATTGTGGCGATGACCAAAAGGGTAAAGCATGGCCTTGTAACTGAAATTACGCGGCTCCTTGGGCTCACCGAATTCCTCAAATACGGTGACCGGGACAGGAACATTATTCACGTCCTCAGAGACGACCTCAAAGATGGCTCCCTGCAGGATAATGTCCGGATCGATCGCGTGAATCTTTTTAACAAAGGGCTCACCTTTCTTGACAAGGCCATCAATTTTGGACTCTCCTCCCCACATCCAGACCGCGCGTCCCGCGAACTTGACTCCCGTATTTTTAATCATTCTCAGGTCATCGTCCAGAGTCAGGTGCAGAAGAGAGCCGAAAGTCGAACTGCGGGCCAGGTAATTTTCAAGGACCGGGCGGGAAATTTTACCTTCAAAATGGTAATCAATTTTTGAGTCTGGCTCAGCATGAACTGATAGGACCAGTGATAGGAAAAAAATTATCTTCACATAGGATAGACGCATCACAATGAACAATGAGTCAGGAATCAATTAATACAAATATAGAAACAGTTCCACGGCAAGGACAGCAAATGCCAAAGCTACGATAGTTCTACGAACTCTTTTTTTTATCCGCAGCCCCTCAGAATTCAATTTATCTTTTTCTTTATCTTCCATTCAAAAAAAACAATTACCAATCCACATGAAAAAATCAACAATTAACCCTCGTTGGGAGATTCGGGCCCTCAGCCCCCTCACTTTCGACTCTCCCAAACTGCCCGACGATTACCTTCTGTCATTGGAGCTTCGTTAACTGTAATAATTTTATCCGCAGCCAAATCCTTAAGGATAAGTTTTACACTGATTCCAGGTTCCTTTCCCATCCCCGACATGACCTCCACGAGGTCCTCAGCGAATCGCTTTTCCCATGTTCCAGAATAGGTTTTTTTACAGAACTCGAGAATCTGTTTGGTGGCAAGATCGTCAATACTCATCAGTTCATACTCCTTACCTGAATAGGTCACTAGAGCCTTGTCCTCGGCGCAAGACACCTTAGTGAAGGGCGATAACTTTTTAAATCTTCTGGGCTGCCCGCCCTGTTTAAATCCCTTTCCGAGTTCTGCTTCCCGGTTCTTATTGAGTTCTTTACTGAGCCCTTTTCCGAGGACATTTAGTCCGTCAAATGTCAGTAAACCATTGGGAGTATCAAAGATGTCGTCCACATGAAGCCCAAGTACGCGGTCACCAAATGAAAGGACAGCCTTCACATCCCCTTGATCTAACATCACTTCTTTAATAGTGGCCTTGTTCCAATCCCAATCCCAACCCGGAGACTGCTTTCCAGCATCAATGACAGCGTCGAAACTTGCCTTCATTTTATTCTCGAGTCCCAGAACAAAATCATCCGAAGCTGAATCCCAGACTCGCAAGACTTTCCTGTCTCCGGACTGAACCATGAAGGCCTTGAAGGCCTCTTTACCCATGCCCAAGCAGGTGAATTTACGAAATTGTTGGAAATCTTCTGCCGAGACTGAGGACACAATGCCCTGGACCAGGGCATCGGCCCGTTCTTTTTGAGACTTGATCTTTGATTCCTTGTCAGGCTCAACCACTTCTTTGCCTGTCAGCTCAGTAACCTCCAGTACTTGAACTTGATTTCTCAAGTCTTCTATTTGCGCCTTCAAGTCATCCACCTCAGTTGCCTTACTGGCATCAGACACGTTCTCCTTACTGCAAGCCCCAAAGAATGTGAGCACTGCAGTTAAACCAAAGGCCAGAACAAAAGCGTTAAATGATTTCATCTCGTAATCCTAAATCAGCTAACCCATTAACAAAAATTGATAAATATTATTGTTATCATTGATTAAAACGATATCAGAAAATCAATTGGCCTCTTTTAGAGTTTCTTACTAAAATAAAAGTGTTCATAATAATTAGCATGAGTGATGTCCGACAATTTGGCGCTAAAGGTGATGGGATCATAGATGATACCGAAGCAGTGCGGCACGCCGTTGAAAAAGGCGACGGCGCGCTCTTTTTCCCTTCCGGAACTTACCTCATATCAGAAACCATTAATATTTCTCTAACAAAGAAGGGACCAGTCGCGATTAGTGGCGAGTCCGGAACATCCACAGTGATCATGACTGGAGAAGGACCGGCATTCCGGTTATCCGGAGCTCATCAGGGAACCGGCGATCCGGGCAGCGTAAAGCCTATCGTCTGGGATCAGGAACGCATGCCAACAGTACAGAACATTGCTCTGGAGGGAAAGAATCCAAATGCTGACGGGTTTGAACTTCTCGGGACAATGCAATCTGTTTTTGATGGGGTCATGGTTCGCCGAATGCGGCATGGCATCCATTTGGTCAAACGGAACAGAAACGTGGTCATTTCAAATTGCCACCTCTATCATAATAGCGGCGTTGGTCTGTATCTTGACCGGGTCAACTTGCACCAGATCAACGTTTCAAATTCACACATCAGTTACAATCGACTGGGAGGGATCCGCGTCGAGGGATCCGAAGTCCGTAACCTTCAAATTACTGGCAATGATATTGAATATAACAATGCAAAAACTCACGGAAAACTCGATTCCGAGCCGACCGCGGAAATCTGGATCGACGCCACTGATCCAGACTCGAGCGTCAATGAGGTCACTATCAATTCAAACACAATTCAGGCCACCAGTTCTCCAGGAGGCGCGAACATCAGAATACTCGAGAAAGGCGATGAGAGCCGACCTCCAGGACTCATCACTATTTGCGGAAACGTCATCGGCTCACAGGAAAATAACGTGCACCTGAGTGGAGTCTACGGAGTCACTATAAGTGGAAACACCATCTATTCATGCACGAACCGTAACCTATTAATTGAGAATTCACGCCTAGTCACGGTCGGTTCAAATCATTTCCGCAGGCACACACCATCTAGGGGAACCGGAATGCGCCTCGTCAGCAGTGAAGACTGCACCGTTTCCGGATGCACTTTGCATGACGAATCTGAAAATGGTCAAAAAAGCGGCGCGTCCTTACTCGAACTGGAAAAGTGTCAAAGGATCGCAATCACTGGTTGCGTCCTCACTGACGGGGTCCCTTACGGAATCGATGCCGCTGACTGCAGTGACTTGAGAGTCACCGGATCCATCATTACTGATAAAAGGAAAGTTCAAAAATCCAGAGGAGCCTTAAATTTTACCGGTAAAGGAAAGAGGAACGGTGTCGCTTCAAATAACCTTTCAGGTAAAATTAATATTTCTCCCGAGGTCGAAGTGAAATTACATGAGAACATCAACTAGTTCTCTATGCCTTTATATCTTTTTCTGATTTTTTAATTTTCCGAATCTATCAGCTTCAGGCATAAATCAATCTCCCTCCTCAGGAAAAAGATACTACACAAAATTCCATAGAAACTCTCTCTAAAGTAGAAAGGTACTATTGCTTTAATTATTGTTCCGGTATTACAACTGATAGCTCATCGCCATTCAGGGTAATATTAATTTTTAGCTGGGTTCCATCACTCAATATCGCTGTGCCTATATAGTTATTATCTAAAATCTTCTCCTCGATCGTTACTCTCGCGCAGTAAATATTTGATTCCGTATTCTGCTGTATTAGTTTCGTCACCAATGAAGTAGTACTTTCTCTTATTTGATCTTCACTAATATCATCTGGGAATACTACCATCATAAATGCCGTCAGAACAAAAACGAAGATGACTATACCTCCAATTCCCAGCATTTGAGGCTTCAACCATCCTTTCTTATAATAACTAATATTAGTATTTTTCAGGTAATTGACCTGTTCTTTTACTACAATAAAGTACCAGAGGATAAGTAATGGTAAAGTCAGAAGAGCTATTGGTACCTTGTCTACGAATTCGGGTAATAATACATTTGCTAAAACTACAATTAACCATACCCACCCCCAGTTCCTTACTTTAGCGGACTTCTCTGGATGGTTAAGGGATTCCCAGTTTTTTGCCAGCAGTATCGAGCCCCAGAAAGGAGTCAAAAAAACCGAAAATACGCCAACTGCCTCAGGGTTCCAGACTTCAGGCGTAATTACACTTCCACTCTTGGCTGTATTTGTTATTGATTCAACTCTATTGAAAACTCTCTGAGGATCATTCAATAACTGTGTGACCGTGATCCACTCCATCCCGTCATAGGCATAATCGTCCGGCAAAATACTGCCCTCATTCACATACTGGGTAAGTTCCTCCATGGTATAAGGCCCAAACTCCTGTCCATTTCTGCTAATTCTAATATTCATTGATTGAGGTAAGATTAGTATCTTAGCTGCGAAAACTAGCACCTTTGCTAAACAATCCCATTACAAAATTGGCTTAAAATTATAAGACCAAAAATGGAGTGGCTCAAATTCATGATCGTCAAGTTTTAGAAGATTGATGCGGATTCGTTGTTCTCAATTTCTAAGAAATAACCTTAGACAAAAATACGACTA
>SHBV01000080.1 GCA_004211885.1 Verrucomicrobiaceae bacterium | reverse complement strand
TATTGCCATTCATTCAGATTTTCGCCCTATATGTAGTTGCTCATGGGCACCATAGTCCGGGCGGAGGCTTTCAGGGCGGTGTTATGCTTGGAGCAAGTTATATTCTTTTGGCACTTGCCTTTGGTCTTTCCAAAGCGAAGGGGTATTTTAGTGAGCGGAGAACGATGATCTTTGCGGCTGTTGGAATTTTTATTTATGCGGGTTGGGGAGTCCTTTGCCTATTATTTGGAAAAGAATTTCTGAATTACTCAGTACTGGATTCTCTTTTGCCGGGAGATGTGGAGATGGCCAGATCTCACAGCATGCTCATAGTTGAGATCGGTGTTGCCTTCACTGTAACGGCGATCATGTTTTCAATGTACTCAAACCTTTCAACCAGAGGGCGCCTCAATAAAGGGCTTTAATTATGGATCCGATTGTCGCCACATTCATAGAAGAGAACATTGTTCCTAATTTTAATTATTGGATCTATGTGATCCTCATGATGATTGGGCTATATGCAATGATTACTAAAAACAATTTAATAAAGAAGCTAATTGGGATGGCTATTTTCCAGACGGCGATTATTCTTTTCTATGTTTCGGTTGGGGTCAAAGATACCGCCGGTATCCCTATCATATCCCATCACGGTTCGGAGCATCATCAAATGGCCGGCCTTTCTTCGGAGGCAGGCTCTACAAAAGAAATACATAATAAAATTGATAAAGATAAGTATGCTAATCCGCTTCCACATGTCCTGATGCTTACGGCCATCGTTGTTGGTGTCAGTACTTTGGGCCTTGCCCTTGCCATTTCCCAAAAGATATATAAATCTTTTGGGACCCTCGAAGAGGATGAAATTTTGAGCGAACTCAGACCGGGAGGGCATGACTGAACATTTCCCCATCCTCATTTTACTGGTTCCTTTGTTTGGAGCATTGATTGTTGTTCTTCTTGGAAGGGAAAGGCCAGACCAGTGCTGGGTAACGAGCCTCATTTCTCTCGGCATTTCTTCCTTAATTTCTTTTTTCACTGTAATCGCAGTGCTATCTGGCAAAGTTCAGGAACTCCGTTACCGGATGGGAGGTTGGCCCGAATCTGAAGGTTACGAGATCGGAATCGAGTTGCGTGTGGATATTCTTGCCGCTCTGGTCGTCTTTGCAGTTACGCTCATCGGATTTGTTAATACGATTTATTCTAAGACAAGGGCCGAGGCTGAAGTTCAAGGCAAAGTTCCATTTTTTTATGCATTAATGCAACTCCTGATTGTTGGTCTATGCGGGATCGTGATGACCAATGATGCCTTCAATCTTTATGTGTTAATTGAGATCACCTCTTTGACCAGTTATGCCCTCATCGCTATGGGAAACAGGAGAGCGGCACTGTCCAGTTTTAATTATGTTATCATGGGAACGATTGGAGCTTCCTTTTATTTAATTGGGGTCGGATATCTCTACATAAAGACGGGAACATTGAATATCGACGATATTCATATGGTCCTTGGACAGAAAAATTTATGGGCAGATCAGAGCATCATAGTGGCATTTATATTTATAATGCTCGGAGTATGGACCAAGATGGCGTTTTTCCCGTTGCATGGCTGGTTGCCGAACGCTTATGCCTATGCTCCTAGCATGACGGGGACCTTCATGGCTCCACTCATGACCAAGGTAATGGTCTATGTAATGATTCGGGTCATGCTTTGGCTTTTCGGATATAAATTTGTATATTCAGGCCAGTACATTTGGGGTGAACTTATAATTTGGATGTCAGTCCTTGCTATTGTGGCTGGTTCTCTTTTGGCTCTGGCGAGGACCGATATTAAAAAGATGTTAACGTACCTTATCGTTGCTGAGGTGGGTTATATGGTCGGTGGTGCATGGCTTGGGAACGTGACAGGACAAGCAGGTGCTTTTTATCATATCCTTTCTGATGCGGCGATGACCTTTTGCCTTTTCATTGCGGCTTCGATCATTGTTCTGAGGGTAGGGGATTCTCGCGTCAATGCCTTTGATGGTCTGTTTCGTAAAATGCCACTGACTATGATAGGCTTCACGGTCGGTGCCTTGTCCATGATCGGATTGCCTCCTACGTGTGGATTTTTTAGTAAGTGGTACCTCATTAGTGGGGGAATAGAGGCCGGGCATTGGGAATATGTCTGTGCGCTCATTTTTTCAAGTTTGGTAAATGCTGTCATCTTTTTTAGGATTTTTGAAAGGGCATACTTTGGCAAGATCAGTGGAGTCAAAGAGGATCATTTTCCTACCGATTCAGATGCGAATCCTGACATTCGAATCAAAGAGGTTCCTTGGTCAATGCTGATTCCTCTATTCTTAGCCTCAGGAACTGTACTCTTACTGGGGATCATGAACAGGAGCCTTTTTGAGTGGATTCAAACAGCGCTTAAAATGATGAATACTTAAATGACCGAATTTAGTTTCATACCCCTATTTACATGGATCGTATCGCTATTGGCGGTGCCTATGATTCTATTATTTAGGAAAAGACCAGATGCTCGCGAAGGAGTTACTTTTTTGGCTGCATTTATGAAGCTGGGCATGATCTTTATGATGCTACCTCTGATCAGAGAGGGAAAAATATTACATTTTAAGTTCGGTGAAATCCTACCAGGGATTCCAATCGAGTTCAGGGTCGATGGTCTTGGTATGTTGTTTGCTCTCGTTGCTTCGTCTCTGTGGATTCTAACGACACTCTATTCCATCGGCTACATGCGTGGGCTCAAGGAGCATGATCAGACACGTTTTTTCTGTTGTTTTGCAATTTCACTTTCAGCAACTATAGGAGTTGCTTTCGCAGGGAACTTACTGACGCTTTACATTTTTTATGAGATTCTCTCTCTTTCTACTTACCCCCTTGTGACTCATCACGGTGATAAGGAAGCAAGGTCGGGTGGAAGAACTTATCTGAGTCACTTGCTTGGGACATCCGTGGCATTCGTGTTGCCGGCAATGATATATTGTTATTTGAAAAAAGGAGGCGACATCAACTTTACTGACGGAAGCCTGTTAACTACGAACATTGATGCAGGTGCAGGTTTAATTGTTCTTCTTGCTTTTACCTTCGGTTTTGCAAAGAACGGTCTGATGCCATTCCACTCCTGGCTACCGAATGCCATGGTGGCGCCGACTCCGGTCTCCGCTTTATTGCACGCTGTTGCTGTTGTTAAGGTTGGTGTTTTCTGTGTAATTCGAGTGTTCACAGGAGTATTCGGTATCGAACTTCTTGAGAAACTGGACATTGCCGTTGTGGTTAGTTGGATTGCTGCCTTTACGGTTATCACTTCTTCACTAATGGCCCTTAGTCAGGACAACCTAAAACGTCGACTTGCTTTTTCCACTATCGGACAACTCAGTTACATTATACTCGGAGTTTCACTGTTATCAGACTTTGGAGTCACTGGTAGTATTTTGCATGTTGCGATGCATGCCTTTGGTAAGATTACACTATTCTTTTGCGCTGGAGCAATCTACGTTGCAATGCACAAGAAATACGTTATTGAGTTGGTGGGTATTGGCCGAAAAATGCCAATCACCATGACTGCCTTTGCAATAGGTTCGCTGAGCGTCATTGGCTTACCTGTTACCGGTGGTTTGGTATCCAAATGGTATTTGGTTATGGGTACGGCTCAGTCTGAGCAAATCGCCCTATTAGTGGTTTTTCTAATTAGCTCTATTCTCAATGCCTGTTACTTCTTGCCGATTGTTTATCGTGCTTTTTTCTGCCGCCCGGAGGAATCTCTTTACGAAGGTGGCCGTCAGGAGGCCCCCTTGGCCTGTCTTATTCCGCTTTGTATCACCGCTTTGCTTTCGGTGATTTCATTCTTTAACCCCGGCCTGTTTATCGAGCTTGCAGAACTAATTATCAAATAAATAGTACGATCTAATACTAATGCCAACTGATAAAGAGACTGACTGGATTTACCGGGAATCAACTAAGAAGTTGCTGATGCGCTTATTATTCGCGGGTTGCGCAATCTCTGTCCTTTTGGAATTGTTTGTCTTAGGACGAAAAGAAAAGTTTGGCGTCGATGGGTGGTTCGGTTTTTATGCCTTTCTCGGTTTTGTTAGCTGCACCCTGATGATTTTTGCTGCCAAGGGTTTGGGGCTTTGGTTGAAAGTTCCGACTGACTTTTACGAACAGGAGAAGAATAGCGATAATAATCTGCCGCCTAAGAAGGACATTGCAGAGAAGGCGACTAAGAAGTCCACTAGGAGAAAAAATGCAAAGAAGGCGGCTCGTAAGGTTTCTAAGAAGAAGGAAGGGGGAGCACGATGACAGTTCATCCAGCCTTGGTACTTATCCTTGGAGCTCTGCTCGTCCCGTTTTTTAAGGGAACTTCGAGAAGTATTTATGTTATTTCGCTACCGGTTTTATCACTGCTGGCGGTCCATTTTCTGCCGCTTGGGGAATTTTACAATGTTAGTTGGCTGGCCGGCTTTGATGGGATGACCATGCTACATTCTGATAAGCTGGCCAAAGCCTTCGGTTATATTTTCACAATCAATGCCACGGCTGCCTTTATCTACGCTTTCTATTTGCGTGATAAAACTCAGCATATTTCCGCGTTACTTTACATTGGCGGAGCCTTGGGCGCTGTGTTCGCTGGTGACCTGATTACTCTTTACATTTTCTGGGAAATTATGGCGATTGCTTCAACAATGTTGATTCTCGCACGTCGTAGCAAGCGCTCTTATGGTGCCGCATTTCGCTATGTACTGGTTCACATTCTGGGTGGACTTTTTCTTTTGGCCGGGATTGTCATTACCTTTCATTTTAACGTCTCTAACGGCTCTAGCGATCCGATCGCCTTTTCGGCCTTCGATCCTGAGGCTGGTAGGCACGCTGGTACATGGCTTATTTTAATAGGATTTTTGGTTAACGCAGCCGCCCCGCCATTCTCGGCCTGGCTTTCAGACGCGTATCCGGAAGGAACTATTACAGGCTCAGTTATTTTGTCGGCTTACACGACAAAGACCGCAGTCTATGCCTTAATTCGTGGGTTCCCGGGTTGGGATATTCTTTTGGTGGTCGGTTGTGTCATGGCGCTTTATGGAATCATATACGCTCTACTTGAAAACGATATGCGGCGTATTCTCGCTTACTCGATCATTAACCAAGTCGGTTTCATGGTCTGTGCTGTTGGGGTAGGTACCGCAATCTGTCTTGATGGAGCGGTCGCACACGCCTTTTGTCATATTATTTATAAGTCATTACTTTGGATGTCTGCAGGTGCCGTACTGTACCGGGTTGGCATGAGTAAGTGTACAGAGCTGGGTGGCTTGTATAAGTCGATGCCATGGAGTCTTTGGTTGGGGACCATTGGAGCGCTGGCCATCTCGGCAGTGCCACTGACTAGCGGCTTTACTTCCAAGACCATGATCCTCTACGGCGCTGCCGATGAGAAGCTTTTTATTCCTTGGTTGATTTTAGAGATCGCTTCTGCGGGCGTGTTTTTGCATGCAGGCATTAAGTTTCCCTATTTTGTTTTCTTTGCCAAGGATCGTGGACACCGCGTGAAGGAGGCACCCAAGTCGATGATTGGTGGTATGCTTATTCTCGCATTCTTTTGTATTTTTCTGGGTCTGTTCCCAGGACCATTGTATTCCATATTGCCGCATGCAGAGAGCGTTACTGCCTTTGCCGTGGACATAGTGGGTGCCGGTGGCGAAGTCTACCATTTCACCGCATGGAAATTCGCCAAGGTAGTTACTCAGATGCAGTTGTTACTGCTATCTGCGTTGACTTTCTTTATTTGGATTAAGTGGCTGAAGCGGACCGATACTATCGTACTGGATACTGATTGGTTCTATCGACGTGGAGGTGGTCTGTTCTATCGCAGTATGGATAGGTTCTTGAACGGGGCCAACCACATTGTCCATGCCAGCTTCATGGGTCACTTTCTCGGCTGGCTTGGGAAATTTACCAAATCAGCTCCTTCCAGATTCTTAGTACTTGTGATGACGCCTTTTTGGAGGGCCCAGGGCATGGGAGAAGATGATTTAAAAAATAAACAGCAATCATTTTATGAAGATGCAAGGTTAGGAGCATTCCCTATAGGAAGAACGGCTATATTTGCTGTTATTCTTCTTGGGTTACTTTATGTTCTATAGATAATTGATTCATCAGTGAAAGAGGTGAACTAGGCTTCTTGGAGCTGTTTTTCTATCAAATGAAGACTTCGATTAATGATCTATCTTTTCTGTCCTCTTCGGTCATCGCGGTTCCTCCACTTTGTCGTAACAATGATTATTCCATTAACGTAGAAGAGAATCGTAAACTTATAAAGTATCTGGAGATTGGGGGTGTTCGAACTCTCCTCTATGGAGGAAATGCCAATCTCTATAACATTGCGATTTCTGAATATTCTGAACTCCTAGAAATGCTTCAATTAGAATGTGGAGATCAGACTCTAGTGATCCCTTCGGTCGGTCCATTCTTTGGGAATATTACGGATCAGGCTACTATTCTCAAAGGTTCATCATTTCCTACAGTTATGATTTTACCGACACTATTTCCCGCCAAGCCTGAAGGCGTTGCCCGGGCAGTTAGGTGCTTCGTTGAAAGGTCCGGCATCAAAGCCGTTCTCTACATTAAGGATGAATCATATATCCCTCCTCAGATCGTTTCTGAACTTGTACATGACGGAATCATTTCCTGGATAAAGTATGCGATCGTACGGGAAGAAACTTCGAAGGATGATTATCTTAAGGAATTACTTAATTTAGTTGATCCTAAAATGGTTGTGAGTGGGATTGGTGAACAGCCGGCAATAATACATTTACGGGATTTTGGTATTAGTGGATTCACGTCTGGATGTGTCTGCATTGCACCCTCAAAGTCAATGCAGATGCTAGCTGCTATTAAGGCCAATGATTTTGAATCTGCTGAATCTATTAGAGCAAGTTTCGAAACCTTGGAGAATCTTAGGAATGAGCATGGCCCGATCCCGGTCCTTCATCATGCAGTTGCTCTTGCAGACATTGCTCAGACCGGAGCACATTTGCCACTCATGTCAGACCTTGATGAGGAACTCATTGATCCGATCAAAGAAGCTTCCTTAGAGTTATTTGAATTTAATTTGGATTAATAAGAACTGAAAAATCACTTTTTGATTATAATACATTCTTAAAATTGGATTTTAATTCCGCCAAAAACGCCGATTCCGGCCGCTGTGAACCCTCTCGTCGTTTCATAATCTTTATCAAAAACATTTTCAATGCGGCCAGAAATTTCAATGTTTGGTTTCCATTTCCAGATTCCATACAGGCGGGCCACAGCATAATCACTGAGTATTATTCCCGGTCCGTCCAGACGATTAGATGCTCCTCTAATCTCTGCGCCAATTTTCCAACTGTCTGCCTCATAAAGTAATCCTCCTGCAGCGGTATTTTCTGGCCGGCGAGGTAATTTGTCTCCTGGTCCACCAGCAAAGCCTCCAAAGTAAAGGCCTTCAGAAATGACAGCATCGAGCCAGGTATAATTGGCATAGGCACTGAGTCTTTGTCCTAATTGGATGTCAGCCCCTAATTCGATTCCCTGTATTTTTGTGTCAACTTGGGCCGGGAATGCCGGAAAGCCGAAACTATCGATCAGATTATCAAGGTCCGATTTAAAATAGGTCAGGGACAAGTTACTGTCTGTTTGAGATAGGAATTGCCGTATACCAACTTCAAATCCAGTACTTTTTTCAGGTGAGATCAAATCAGGATTAACACTCGGATCAAGGAAAACAAAGTCCTGTCCGCTAGGAGCTTTATAACCAGTGGAAAGTTTACCGAACACTTGTGTGTTCGTTCTTTCGATTGTTTTACTCAGTTGCACTGAATACGTTCCTTCGCTTTCAAAGGAATCGTGCTCATCCCATCGTGCACTTGCAATGGAATGAAAATTGTATGGAAGTGCAGCATCGGCCTGGGCAAAAATTGAGCCGTAACTGTACCTTTTATTACTTGGCAGATTAAATGGCCCTGGTGTGATTGGAGTCCTGGAAAATTCGTATTCATAATGCCCTGCACCGATAGTGGATGTCCATTCGGGAGTTGGATGAAAATTAATGACTGCCTCGAATTCGTTCCCAGTTTGTTTGAGGATGTTGTCTTGAAAAAAGACATCCTTTGTTGCCTTCAGATTACTGTTAGTTCGGCTATAGAAAATCCAAGCGTCCCAATCTTGGCGGAGAATTGATATTCTGGGAGAGAATAAGTAACTTTCATTCACGTTAATCTGAGGCTCTGGAAAAAAAGAGCTCCGTTCAGAACCGGGCACCTGCAGGTCACTGCTCTGGTAGAAACTCAGAACGTCAAAGAACACCTCATCTGATAGCTCAAAAGAAAAGTTGTTCCGTAGATTTAAATTACTGAATTCGTTTTGTGGCCGATCATTTTCGGTCTGCAAATGAGAGGCATCAAAGACAAAACCAACTTTTTCTTTCCTAGTAGCGAATTGCATGCTATTTCGCGCTGTCTGAAAAGATCCTGCTTCAGAGATCACAGATAATTTATTATCGTCTTCTACAAATCGGGCATCAGCCATGCGTAGATTCAGTGCACCTGCAAGTGCATCACTTCCGTAAAGACTGGACACTGGTCCTCGAGCCAGTTCGACTGAATCTAGGAAGGCTGTGTCTAAAAGTTCAATATTATAAAGTCCAGCCAGACCAGGCGCGAGACGACGCCCGTTGAGTAGTGTCACTAAGTGATTACTTTCTTGGCCGCGAACGAAAAGAGATGAGGTTCCGCCCATTTGACCGGTCTGAACCATGGAGATTCCAGGAAGGAAATTGAGTGCATCTTCTAGTTGATAGATTTGGCGTGTTTCTAATAAGGATCCGTCCAGTGAATCGATTCCCGGAGAGAGTTGATTGAGCTGCTTAGGGGTCTTAGTCGCGGTTACGGTGGTCCTATCAAGATTCAGAGAAAAGGACTCATCTTCTGCAAGGACAAAATTAGGACACACAAAAGCAAGGCCCGCGAACAAAAGAAATTTGAACTTCTGAAAGAATTGAGCGGCTGGTGTTTTTAATCTAAGCAAGTAAAGACAATACAGCCTAACTAGCCCATTTTTTGAGGGGATAATATATTTCATTACGGGATTCTCTTTTGTGCGAAGAGAAATGTTCGCAACTGACAAGGCCAAGTGTTCGGACTCCTGGATTATAACCTCCTTCTCGCCTTCACCCTGCTCCTTGGCAGGATTGGCTTTATGAGAATTCGTGCCCAGTTACCGCAGCGCCAACTGTCCCGGGATTTCACCGGGTTCCATGAACGTTGTCAGTGTAGTTGAATAAGTAACCAGAAGATCTTCGAGTACAAGAAAATATTAGAAATAATTTTTCATGCTGAAATTATTGAATATCCAAAACCGCTGAACGCATTCTATGAATCAAGTAATAGATAGTTTGGCTTCTTAGGCGCACAAGTTTTTCACCGACAATTTGTGAAATGCATTCGTCCTTAACAGTGAGTACTTGTTCGATAGTTGCTCCTTCTAATGTTTCGCAAAGTATTGATGCTAGGGCCCTTGTCAGTGTTTGGACTTTTGGTCCCATTGAAATATTAAAGAATACTTTTGTTTGGGTTACTTTTAGGTGGATGCCGACACTGTCCATACATTCATCATCTTTGCGGATATCTTCCAAGTCGTAAATTTGATCAGGATCAGGCTCCCATCTCTTTGATTTATTTGCATAAGAAAGAAGATTTTCTCTCTTCTCATCATCAGTAAGAGATTCGAAAAAATCGATGGTCTTTCTGAGCTTCTTGGGATGAGTAGACTTTTCCACTGAGCTTTTACTCTAATTTAATATTAATTATTCCTCAAGTCTTAGGACTTGTGGCGCACGTTTGACTATTTAGTGCTAAGATTAATCTTATGGGGAAAGAACTACCCGTTTCTGAGGAACTGCTTCTGCGCATGAGGAGAGCCAAGGTCTATGAACGCGATTTGACCGAGCGTTTCATTAGGGGTTCAGGGCCAGGAGGTCAAAAAGTGAACAAAACGTCTTCTTGCGTTCAACTTCGACACATTGTTAGCGGCATTGAAGTGAAGTGCCAGGAGAGTCGTTCGTTGATGGCAAATAGGGTCCAAGCCCGAAATCTTATTTGTTCTATTCTTGAGGATCGGGAAAGGAAGCGAAAGGAGCAGCGTAAATCGGAGCTGGAAAAAATACGCAGGAAGAACCGCAAACCATCGAAGAGACAAAAGAGATTAAACGTAGCCAATAAGCGCAAACATGGTATTAAGAAAAAAATGCGCAGGTCGCCGAACCTAGAAAATGAGTAATGAAGTGTCTTGGCTTGTAGTTTTTTAGTCTATTGTAACTGATTTATGAATTTATTTGGGAACAAGACATTCCAAAAATTCAGTAAAATTATAATGGCAATGGAGCCGTTTTTTTTTAACAATGTATAACATTGAATAATAAGAAGAAATGATTAGCGATTTGTGGGAATCATATTTGGGCTTGGAGCCTGCCTCAATAAAGACATTTGTTGCTATAGGTGCTGTTTCCAGTTTTGTGCTTTTTATTCAAATGCTTTTCCTTCTATTTCTTGGAGGAGATATTGATTTTGATCTTGGCGAAGTGGGCGAAGGTGGAGGGACTGGAATATTTTCAATTCGTAGCATAGGATCTTTTTTTACGGGATTTGGATGGACCGGGGCCATGCTCCTTGCGAAGGGTTATAGCCTTGGGGTCGCTACGACAGGAGCTACTGTGATGGGTTCTTTAATTCTAGCGGGATTCTTGGCTATGATGCGCTGGATGCATGGATTCAAATCGGATGGTACAATCGATTACACGAATGCAATTGGTAACATTGGTAACGTCTATGTTCCTATTCAGCCCAGAAGAAAAGGAATGGGCCAGATTCAGGTCGAGGTTCAAGGTCGTCTTGCCGTTGTGACTGCCATCACTAATCACCACGAAAAAATTGAGAATCGTACCGCTGTCCGAGTAAAAGAACTGATTGATAGCAGAACTTTACTAGTTGAGCCTTTGGAATTAGAAGTTCCCGAAGAAGAGAATTTAAGCTCTGAAGAAACAGATTTAAGCCCCCAAGAAACAGAATAAGATATTAAAATTAAATAAATAAAAAAAATGATCGAAGAATATGGATTAATATTAGTTGTATCACTAGTCGTCATCTTTCTCGGGATGATGATTTTCTTCTTTTCCCGGTACCAGAAATGTCCTTCGGACAAGATT
This sequence comes from Verrucomicrobiaceae bacterium, assembly GCA_004211885.1. GTDB lineage: Bacteria > Verrucomicrobiota > Verrucomicrobiia > Verrucomicrobiales > DEV007 > EC70. Next base: position 987 of record SHBV01000080.1, on the reverse strand, counting down.
CTGGTCATTTATGGAAAAACTAAAAGTGGGAACTCCTCCAAGTGTCTTCATGGTGGTGCTTCTTTTGTGTGGCCCGTCATTCAGGCCTTTGAGTACTTGGATTTGACTCCCATGCAAATTGAAATTCCTCTTGATGGAGCGCTTTCCAAACAAAATATCCGGGTCAATACACCCTCATCCTTTACGGTGGGTATTTCAACAGAACCCGGTGTCACCGCTAACGCGGCTGAGCGTTTATTAGGTCAGCCATTGTCTGCAATTGAGACACTCGCAAGTGACATTATCTTTGGTCAGATGCGTGTGGTCATTGCAACGATGGACATTGAGGCCATTAATGCTGATCGGGACCAGTTAATTGAAAGAATTACCCAAGGAGTTGAAGGAGAACTGACAAAGGTTGGCCTGTCGCTAATTAACGTTAACATTAAGGATATCACGGATGATTCTGGATACCTTGACGCTCTGGGTAAGGAGGCCGCTTCGAGGGCAACGAATGATGCGAAAATTCAGGTCGCCCAGCGTGATAGAGACGGAAACATTGGTGAAGCGGATGCGCAGAGAGATCAAAGGGTCCAAGTTTCTGCGGCGCAAGCTACAGCGGTTGAAGGGGAGAACCTTGCAAAAGTAAAGGTTGCCGAATCTGACGCCCTTAGGCGTGAGAGAGAGGCTGAAGCCGAAAGATTGGCTTCAGCTGCAGAGAAAGTGAAACAGGCTCAGGCACTTGAGGAAGCTTACTCTTCAGAGCAAAAAGCTGAGCAGGTCCGTGCTCAAAGAGAAAAGGCGACCCAATACGCTAATGTGGTTGTGCCAGCAGAAATTGAGAAGGCAAAAATTGAGACGCTCGCCGAAGCGGACGCGGAAAAGATTCGTAGGCTCAAGAAAGGTGAAGCTGATGGTATTCAATCACTCATGGAAGCGGAAGCGAAAGGTACTCTCGCTGCCCTCCAAGCTAAGGCGCAAGGATTTGGAGATATTGTTCAGGCTTCA